>DASVGS010000555.1:0-6355 GCA_036379435.1 Ignavibacteriaceae bacterium | reverse complement strand
AAAAATCATTCAGTTCTGAAAGATGCTCAATCACATCCTGGATAATTATTAAATCAAATGAGTTATTTGTAAATGGAAGTTGTAATGCGCTACCATTAATTAAATTTTTGTCTGTCATTTCGAACGAGTCCTCGAGAGAGAAATCCTCTTCGATAAGCGATTTAAATTTCTCCCTTTGGTCGAAATGACAAATGCTAGATTCTGATTGCTTGTTTGCATGATCCTTCGGAATGACATATTTTTTTTGTCTATGCAATCTTGTGAGACTTATATCGAAGCTAACAACAAAATTATAGTGAGAAAAAACTTTAGAAGTTCCGCCTTCACCGGAGCCTAAATCGAGTACAGTTAGATTTTTAGCCGGGTATTGCTGAGTAATAATTGACCGGACAAATTTTCCGCGTTCAATTGATATCTCTCTTGCTCTTTTCCATCTTATAAAATTTGGATGAGATTTATTAAGCCAAACAGGAGAGTTGTCTTTTACTTCCAAACTGATTTTCCGGAAAGAGAATTGAAAAAATTAATTATTAGAAATATCTCAAATAATATTTGCAGATAAATTACTTCATAAAATTTAAAAGCATGCCCAAGTTTTTTTTGATGCCTGAGTACAATAAACAGATCATAAATAAGTTTTATAATAAAAGGTAAAATTAAAACGGGTGAAACAAATACAAGTACAATGGAAAAGAGTGAAACTAAATTTATAAGATGCCAGAATCCTAAAAACATTTTTTGTTTTAATAAGTAATGAAATGAGGTTTGCAGGTGTCTTTTTTTCTGGAGAAAATATTCGTTAAAATTTTTTGGTGATGCGGAGTAAACAAAAGTATCATCTTCAATAAAAGTACCGATAAGCATTTTGTGTTTTACAGCTTCGCGAAGTAAGAGGTCATCGTCACCGGAGATGGTATCGGTAGTTTTTGTAAATCCGCCAAGTCTTTGGAAAGATGATTTACGAAATGCAAAGCTTCTGGCAGCTGCTGAATATGGTATGTTCATTCCCACTGCAGAAATAGTTAAATATGTATTTCTAAGATTTTCAAACGCAGAAAGTTTCTCCACCAATGATGGTCCGGCTGTAATTGGAGCAACACCAAAAACAAAATCGTAACCATAATCTAATGCACCTGCAACGGAACTAAGCCAATTTACTACGGGCCGGCAGTCAGCATCTGTAATTACAATAAAATTATATTTAGATTTTTTAATGCCGATGCTAAGAGCCCCTTTTTTGCCTTCTAATTCTTTACTATCGGCTTTGACGAAAGTAAAATTACTTTTACCAGTAATACCGGATTGAATTAATTGAGCGGTTTTATCATCGGAATTATCATCAACAATAATAACTTCAAAATTTTCCTTCGGATAATTTAAGTTTTCAATTGATTCAATAAGAGAGGGGATATTATGTTCTTCATTTTTAGCAGCAATGATTAGCGACAATTTTGGCGTAGATACCGGTAAAGAATTTTTGTTAAGCTGAAAAATAAAAGCTTTGTAAACATTTACTGCAATTAAAAGAAATAATGTTAATACGATATATGATATGGTAAATATTTCCAAGTACTTACTTTTACTTTTTTAAATATTAAAATAATTTTTAGCTGGCTATAGTAAATTAAAATATTTTCATATAAGTTAAGCGCAAATAATTGCTAATCTTTTTACGATTTGAAATTTATTGAAAATTCTACGTGTGATCGCAATTCATTTGCCACACATTAATTTTATTATCAACCATAATTACCGTTTGATGAATTATAAAAATTCTTATCACACCCGAAATTTACTTTCCTTATTAACTAATTATATTCATTCAACCAAAACGGAGTCACTATGAAAAGAGCCTTCCTATTTTTGCTCGTCATAACTTTTTCTTTTGGCATTCTTTCAAAATCAGCAAATGCACAGATCACTGTTGATCCTGATAAGAAATGGTCAAGAGTAAAATTAGATGAAAACGGTGCGAGCAATACACCATCCGATTACAAATACATACAGGGACCTCCTGTCTATCAAAAATATGATATTGGAGAAACCGATGTTTTAGTAATGCCAAACTATAGGATATTACCTGGATCTAATGTTACACAATCTGAATTAAGTATTGATGTACATCCATTAAATCCATCAATCTTATTTGCTGGTGCAAATGCAACACCAAATCCGGTTAGCGGTATTTACGGTACCGGTGTTTACTGGACAACAAATGGCGGGACAAACTGGACAGGATTTAATAATCCTCCATTCGGTACAAACAGCGGTGATCCTGCAGCTACAATTGGTACCAATGGCTATTTTTATATGGGATACATTACCGGCGGCGGTGGTATGGGTGTTTCTAAATCAACCAACAATGGTGCAAACTGGACAAGTTCTGTTGTAAGCACTAATACCCAGGATGATAAAAATCATTTAATGGCAGATAAAAAAGTTGGCAGCCCATTTGAAAACAGAGTTTATGATGTTTGGACAGATTTTAATAATAGCAATGCTGTTCTAAAATTTTCAACTGATAACGGTACAACCTGGAGTGCAGTTAAGAATCTTGGCTCATCATTAAATCCCGGCAGTCATGATCAGGGTGTAAATGTGCAGACAGGCCCTAATGGTGAAGCTTATGTTACCTGGGATATTTATGATAACTGGCCGAGCGGTGAAGATGCAATTGGATTTTCCAAATCTACTGATGGCGGCAACACCTGGTCTTCAGCAAGAATATACGGTGCACTTACACCAAATGGAAATTTTAATTTTGGAATCAGAGGTTACTTAAAACCAACTCAAATCCGTGTATCATCTTTCCCTTCAATGGCAGTTGATAAATCCGGTGGTGCAAACAATGGTTACATTTACATTGTTTGGCCGCAAATAAATGTTGCTCCTGCAGGTACGGATCCTGATATTGTTTGTATACGTTCAACTAACGGCGGTACGACCTGGAGTGCACCAGTAAGAGTTAACAATGATGCTCTTAATAACGGTAAAGAACAGTATTATCCCTGGTGTACTGTAGATCAGAATACAGGTCAGTTAAATATCGTTTGGTATGATAACCGTAATACAACCAGTGATAGTACCGGTGTATTTATGGCTACATCAAATGATGGCGGTTTAACCTTTGATAACTTCCAGGTTAGTGATGCGAACTTTAAACCAAAACCAATATCCGGTTTAGCAGGTGGATATCAGGGCGATTATATTGGTATTGCTGCTGCAAATAATAAAGCATATCCATTCTGGGCAGATGACAGAACAGGTAATTATCAGGCATGGATTACCGAAGTTACATTTGGTCCATCAATTGATCATACTCCATTAACCAACACGGAAAACCTTACGGGACCTTATGTTGTTAACGCAGTAGTATCATCTGTAAATCCTATTGTAGCAAGTAGTATTAAATTGTACTGGGGCAGAGGTGTGGGTGCTTTAACAGACAGCGTTGTAATGACCAATACCGGAGGTAATAATTATACAGCAAATATTCCGGGTAACGGAGCTAATGCAGTTTATAATTATTATCTGGCAGCACAGGATGATCAGGGATTCAGATCAACATTACCTGGCGGTGCACCGGCAAATTACTTTACATTTGAAGCTGCAACAGATTTAGTTCCTCCGACGATTACACACACACCGATAGGTAACACAGCACAATTAAGATGGCCTGTTGATGTAACTGCTGATGTTACAGATAATATTGGTGTAGGATCAGTTGAATGTGAATTTAGAATTAATGGCGGAACAATTAATACTTTCCCAATGCCGCTGGTTTCCGGAAATACTTATAAAGGTACATTTACCGGAGCTGCCGCAATTGGTGATGTAGTAGAGTACAGAATAAAAGCAACTGATAATTCTTCTCAGAGCAACGTGGGTTATTCACCTGCTTCAGGATTTAATGCATTTAATATAATCGATGTTCTTGGATTAGTTCTTGTTATTGATGATGATGTTACATTAGCAAACAGAATTTCACCTGATAAAGGCGGCTACCCATCTGATGGTTCAATTCCATTAGGAGCTTCAGCTAATTTATTTAATACTACACTTACAACTGCAGGATATCTTGTAGAACAAGTAACCTGGTCAGTGTTTAATCCAGCAAATCTTAATAATTATGATCTTGTAATTCTTTCAGCTGGATTGAATGAAAGCACAATGTTTAATGATCAGACTAAGAGAACTGCTATCACTAACTGGACAATTGCCGGCGGTAAAACAATTACCGAAGGCGGCGAGATTGGATATCAATATAGAGCTACTTCTGAGAGAGATCTTCAGTTTAGAAGAAATGTATTAAACGACAGTTCATGGGTTAGTGATAGAACAAATGATAACTTAGTTCTATCTACACCTACTCATCCAATCTATACTACACCAAATGTAATTACAGGACCAATAACTGTAAATAATGGCGGTTCAGCCGGATGGGGTGCAAGAGATGAAGTTACATTATTAAATAAATCCGGTGTTATAAGAATTGCAAACTGGGCTGCAGGAAGTGCAAATAATCCCGGTATAATTGTTTATAACCCAAACAACAATCCGGATGTTTGCAGAAACATATTCTTTACATTTGCAATTTCCGGCTTTGCCGATCAGACAAAAGCTGCTAACTTAATTGAAAATGCTGTTGCATATTTGTTCAGAGATATAGTACCGGTTGAACTTACATCTTTTGCTGCTAATGTTGCAGGCAACAGTGTAAATTTAAACTGGAATACTGCTACTGAATTGAACAATAACGGATTTGAAGTTGAAAGAAAATCGGCAAATTCCCAGTATTCTAAAATCGGATTTGTTGCAGGTTTTGGTACAACAACCGAACCTAAAACATATTCATTTACAGATAATAATGTTGCAGCAGGTAATTATACATACAGATTAAAACAAGTTGATTTTGATGGTTCATATCAATACTCAAATGAAGTTAATGTTGATGTAACAGGACCGGCACAATATACATTAGAACAAAACTATCCAAATCCATTTAACCCAAGTACATTAATAAAGTACTCAATTGCTAAAGATGGATTTGTTAATGTATCTATCTTCAACCTGCTGGGTGAAAAAGTTGCTACACTTGTTAACAATAATGTAAAAGCAGGAAGTTACGAAATTAACTTTAACGCTTCACATTTATCAAGCGGCGTTTATTTCTATTCGATTGAAGCCGGCGACTTTAAAGCTGTTCGCAAGATGATGTTGATGAAGTAGAAAATGTAAAACGTCAAACGAAAGACGTGAAACGAGAAAGCGAGCCAAACGGCTCGCTTTTTTTTTATTAATTTATTACGTTTGAAAAGACATTTTTAGGGGTTAACTATGAAAAAAGCATTACTTGTTTTGATATTGCTTATTCAGTGCAGTATTTATCCTCAGTTCAATTTTAATTTGCAAATCACAAATGGTGATTTTGATGCAAGAAATCCGTTCATCTATAAAGATGAATATGCATTTCATCCAAGAATATTTTTTGAGTTACATAATAATGATTATTCAAATATTTACTCTGTACAATACAACTTAGATAATTACAGCTTTGAAGATACGATTGCAGTTACAACAGGGAATTATCAAAATCTAAATCCCCAATTCAAACCCTCTAAAGGTTTAATTTATCAGACTAACAAAAATGGAAACTGGGATATTGTTTTCATTCCTAATAGTTCGGGCGCATGGGAGCAGCCAATGTACTTAGCTAATTCCAATGAAGATGAAACCTTACCTGAATTTTTAGAATCTGCTTATGTGGCTTGGAATACAGATTCGCTTAACATACTCTATCGAAAAAATAACGATATCGAATTTCTGACTTATAAACAAAACCAGATTAATAATGAAATAGTTTTTGAGCAAACGCAGGAGTTATCTTACACAGAATTTGTTGGATTAGAATTAGAGGATTGGGGAGTTAACTCCGGCTACTATGCCTTTGCAATTGAAGCGGACAATAATCAGAATAAAAAAATTGTAAAAAGATTTAAACCATATAATGGTAATTGGCAGGAAAAAATAGTTCTTTTGGACAACTGCAATTGCTCTGGTCTTACGGTTCAGCTTACTGATTATGTTAATTGGAGTTTGATATACAGTGATACCGTACAAAGTGAAAAAAAATTATTTATAATTGAAGATGTTATTTATGCAAATCCAACTGTTAATCAATTACCTATTTCGCATACGGGTCAATTATCCGATTTTGATTCTTATGTTACATTAATTGTCGGAAAATCTGCCGAAGGCAAACCGGAAAATATTGAACTATATCAACCTCATACATATTTGGTTGAGCAAAATGGAGTAACTAAGGTAAGATGTAGTAAATGGGATTTTGGTTTTT
>DASVGS010000554.1:0-13491 GCA_036379435.1 Ignavibacteriaceae bacterium | reverse complement strand
AAATATTTTAGAAAGGTCTTCTTTATTAATTCCGGAACCGTCATCGCTGATTTTTATTTCCACACATTCTTTTAAACCGGAGGAATCAATATAATCCCATTTTTCCCAATCACTTTTTTCTGAAGAACATACTTCATAAATGCCCTGTCCTTCAACTTCAAATACAAGCACGGGTGATCCGCATTTCGGACAGAATTTATCTTGCTGAATAAGTGAAACATTACATTCAGGACAAACAAATTTGGAATCTTTTTGAATTTTAAAATCGAGATTTATTGAATTACGTCTTTTACCATAAACCGGATCGAGATGAATAATTCCTTCTTTATTATCCGAAATAACCTTTACCTTTAATGCCGGCAGCCCATCTATTTTAAATTCATTATCCATTAAGCTATGACGCTTAGAACACGTTGCTTTTTTTATTTGCGTTGTACCGTATGGTGATATTGTTATCCTTTGCAATTTAATTTTTAAAGTACCACCTGTTTTTTCCATAGCATCAGAAGCATTAACAAAAAGATTGATGAATACCTGCTGCATTTGGTTTGCATCTACGGTTAAATTGGGAATACCGGGTTCTGAGTGTTTTTCAATTTTTACTTTATTTAATGACAGCTGATTTTCTATTACACTAACAGCTTTATCTATAATCTCATTAATATCTGCGCTTGCTTTTTTAGGTATAGATTGTCTTGAAAAATCCAGCAGACTTTTTACAATTTCCCTGCTTCGCAAAGTTTCACGTACAATAACTTTTAAATCCTCTTGAAACTCAGGATTATCTTTTGTTCGCTTTTGTAAAAAACTACTGTAGGTTAATACACCTGTAAGAGGATTGTTAATTTCGTGTGCTACACCGGCAGCTAATCTTCCCAAAGAAGCCATTTTATCGGATTGAAATAGCTGCATTCTTGCTTCAGAAAGTTTTTTTGTCATGTTATTAAACGACTGACCAAGTTTTCCTATTTCATCTTCTCCAAGATCTTTAATTGTATAATTAAGATTACCGGCGCTTACCTGCTGTGTTCCGCCTAATAAATCATTGACAGGAAGTGAAACCCACTTTCTTACAAAATATCCAATTACCAGTCCTACTGTTAAGATGGCTACTAATGCAAATATTACAATTTCCCATTCACTTCTAAGAATTGTTCGATCAACATCAGCAAGTGAAATTGAAACATCTAAAACTCCGAGCACTTTTTGATTTTTAGGATGAGCATGGCATTCTGCCTGCCAGCAAGATTTTTCATTATATATCGGAGAAATTATTCCTATGACGCGATTAGAATCCGGATGCACTCTAAATATTCTTGTTCTGTCAGTAATAGAAATCTGTTCTAAAGGTTTATCTTCAGAGTGACAGGCATAACAACTTTCTGCACGTTTATCAACCATCTGATTAATATTTGTGGAATCAGATGAATAAATAATCTCTCCGATTTTATTAATGATTCTTACATCTCTGATTTTAGGCTGGGTGCCAATAGAGTTAATTGTTTGTTGTATTCTTTCCCTTTGATTAAGCATCATATCATAACGGGTGCTGGATATAACAGTTTCCGCAAGCTGATTTGCATGGCGTTCAACTTCTGTAATTAAACTGTTGCTTTGCGCCTTAACATTAAAATACGCAAACACACCTATTATGATGAGTGAAGTTAATGCTACAACAAATATTAATCTAAATCCTATTTTCTTAAACATAAATTCTATATCTATTCTTTATCAAAATCTTTTTAAACTATTTTTTTAACACTTTACCCGGCTTTTGCTTTGGAAATGAATAATCATCATGGCAATTATTACAGCTTGGTTTTACTGCAAAGTTTTTATCTATATGGCAATCCTCACAACTAAAAGCTGAATGATTTTCATCAAGCTGCAAACCGGTTACAGAGTGTTTGAAGTTTTCTTCATTCCAATTTTGATGACAACTTGAACATTTGTTATCAACTTTTTTGTAAGGAAGTTTAGTTCCATGACACTTTGCGCAGCTTAAATTAAAATGGTATCGGTTTAACGCCCATCCTGTGCTCTTTGCATGATTAAACGGTTCAATAATTTTATCGTTATGACATTTATTGCAGTTTTCTGTTTTACTATGACAGCTAATGCAATTTTTATGTTGATCTTCAAATGTTTTTTTAGTTACAACTTTAAGGTTTTTATTCTTATCAGTTCTTTTAACATCATGACATTTAGTGCAGCTTTCCTGTTTATGACAACTTACACAACTTAATCCAAATTGTTTTGTATGATCATTATGATAGAATGTAACAAACTTTCCTTTATCAGATTTGGTTTCATAAACTAATTTGGTTGGCTCAAGTACTACCGGATGCTGTTTGCCTGCATATTTTTTTTGAACATTATCTTTTTTAACATCCTTCAAATCTTTTTTAAGTTTATGACAGGAGTTGCATCCCGTATCGTGGCTCCATTCGCGATGACAATCCATGCACTGCCTGTGATACGCACCCTTTAAATCAGGCACGCTAACATTTTCACGTTTTCTTGTGGACTCATGACAGTTATTGCACTTTAATATTGGACCGGAAGTGTTAAAATGATGACATCCTTCGCAACCACCGCCCATGTTAGACATTTGTGCATGTATTCTGTGAGAAAAATAAACTGGTCCGTATCTATCGCTTATCTGATCCATTACAATTAGTTCAGGTGTTTGTTCCGGTTTTTGATAAACCGTTACCATCTTTTCTCTTGGGCATAGTACAAGACAAGGTTCACTTTTTGTAGGAACATCACAAGTATGACATGTTTTACAACTGATGTTAAGTTTTGAGTGATCTTTACCCGGACTTTGCTGTGCGTTTATTGTAAATGCAAAAAGTATTACTAAAAATATTGCTAATATCTTTTTCATCACTTTACTCCTCTTATTGTGTATTTGGATTGAGGAGCAGTCTGTCTGCCGGGTAAACTTATAACAGGAAAATTTATTACAAAAAATCTGTATAAGAGAACTAGTATTGCCACAAATCCAACGGTTACAGAAATTTCTCCTAATGAAGGGAAATATGAATGTGTACTGTAAGGAGGTGTATAAGCAACAACAAAATTATTTATTCTATTTATAAGTACACCAAGTACAACTAATGCTGATGCAATAAAAAGAAATAAAGGTGATTTTAAAACTTTAGTAGAAAGAAACATTCTAAGAGGTATAATAACTCCGAATAATATTTCTATGGTAAACATTACACTTGCTGTATTAAATTCAGTTAAGTAAACAAATGTTTCCCGTATAAACATATCTCCAATTTTAAATGCAAGATAAATTCCCAAAAGCGGAGCAATCATAGATCCCAGTTTTGATAAAATATGCATTTCAGGTTTCAATCCTAATGAACGCGATGCAATTAATGACTCAAATATTACCATTGGAAATCCAACAGAAATAGCAGAAAGCAAAAACAGGAGTGGTAGAATTGGAGTCTGCCACAATGGGTGCATCTTAGGACCTGCTATTATCATCAAAGTTCCTAAAGAAGATTGATGCAGAGATGAAAGTACAACGCCTGCAATTATAAAAATAAACATCGTTTTGGAAAGACCTTTGTCAAGCACACGAAGAAACTTGTCGATGATTTTATTAAACCCGGAAAGAAATCCCGGCAGGTTAACCTTACCAATAAATCTTTCAGTTACTATAGGAAGAAATTCTATATAAAGCACCGTCACATAAATCATAACACAAATACCAACCTCAAACAATGCCGAGTTTCCATTCCACATAATCAGCGGATGCCAGATAAAATACCATCGTCCTATATCAACAAAAACTCCTATTGCAACAAATGTATAACCGAGCATTGCAGTTAAAAGTGCGGGACGAATAATTGCATGATATTCATCCTTATGCATAATGTGACCCAGTGCAGCAGTTGTAAAACCACCTGCAGCAAGTGCAACACCTGCAGCAACATCAACCCCAATCCACAATCCCCAGGGATATTGATTATTTAAATTTGTAACAGCACCTATTCCAAAAAAGAATCTTCCCATCAAAAAAACTATTCCGTTAAGTGCAAGAATTACTAAAACAAAAACTCCCGGAGTAAAATATTTGTGTTTGATTGGCGTAGGATTATGTAATTCGTTACTCATTTATTTTATCTCCTCATCTAATTCTTTGCGTCTTTTGGAAATCCACATAATCCCACCAAGTAAAGCGTATAAAGAAACCGGTGGAACGAAGTATGCAAATATTCCGTGCTGTATTGATTCTGAAACTCCGGGTGCAGGATTTTTACCAAGATTCGGGAAATCAAGTTCTGCAAAATCTTTATTTGCCAAATACATCCAGGATGTGCCGCCTACTTCATATTCCCCAAATATGTGATCAACATATCTATCAGGATTTCTCTTTATTCTTTCACGAGCAATTTTTACAAGCTCTGTTCTGTTGCCATATGTAAGAGCTTCGACAGGGCAAATGCTTACGCAGGCTGGAACCTTACCTTCTTTTGTTCTATCATAACAAAAATCACATTTCATTATCCTTGGATTTAATGCTTTGTTGTACTCAAATGCAGGAACCTGAAATGGACAAGCAGCCATACAGTATCGGCAGCCAATACACATATCAGTATCCCAGGTAACTGTTCCGTTTTCATGCTTGTTAAATGCACCAACAATACAAGCAGAAACACATGCAGGATGATCACAATGCATACATTGAACTTTTACATCCACCGGCAAGTTAGAATTTTTTCCGGCTGAGTACTCGTTTACTACAGTTAATGCCGTATCATCAGGTCTTCGTTTTGTTTCTAATATTTTTCGATCTTCATAAGATTCTAAATTTCCTGCAGGCAGTTCATGAGCAGTTTTACATGCCCATTCACAATTTCTACAGCCCACACAAACAGTTGTGTCAACTAAAACTCCCATCCTATCTTCAGATAAAATATTTTTTGGACCTGCTTTTGCGGTTGCTGTAAGTCCTGTAACTCCAGCGCCAATCAGAGCAGATGTTTTGAGGAAATCGCGACGGCTTTTGCCAGACATTTTCCCCTCCTTTCAAAAGATGTTACGAATTATTAGTGTATTATTTTTTGTTAACGCTTTCTGCAATACAATATCGTACCATTTTTTGCAAAAATTTAAGAAAATGAAAATCGTCATAAATTATTGAATTCATCAAGAGTTGCAATTAGTTAAGTAAATTTTTGAGGTGGTTTACATCAATGTAATTCTCATTGATGATAAGTAACAAATATTTTTTTTTATGATAGAGAATAAATTGTTAGTTACTAATGCTTGATAAATATGTAATGTTTGCAATTGCCAAGTTTCTTTTTCAATGAATAATATTTACTGATTCTTATTGATGTGTCTAAAAAAATGAAATGCTTTTCTTAACTATCATAGATAAATGCTCATCAAAAACTGACAAAAAATTTGTCCCGCTAACTACTACACTTTAGAAAAAACATGTAATTATTTACAACATCACTTTATTAAAATTATGATGCATTATTCAACACTGCATTGTTGAAATAATTTACATTTTTTTAGAAAGAATTTGTTTAACAATCTTACACTAAATCTGTAACGGCATATTATTCAATAAGATATAGACACAACAAAAAAATTAATATTACTGGTATTGTACTTGCGTTTTCATCTCTACAATTAACAGTTAAAAGGAGTTGATCATGTTAACATTTATCTTAATTCTAATCGCAGTTTTTATTGGCGTTGATTTGCTTGTTCGATTTGTAATCGACCCATTGGCTTCCGGATCAAATAATAAACACAAAGTCTCAAAATCTTTTACACCCAGATTCGATCCAACAATTAAACTTGCAAGCGAAACAATGTACGATGGAGGAAAACCTCACACCGAAGTTAAATCTGGCAGTGAAACAAAAGCTGCTGAAAGTACAAAAGACACAGATAAAAATTTAGAACAATAATTAAATAGGAATACAATATTATGGTTGCAATTTTTGTTCTGACAATGTTTTTGTTTTTCCTTGCAATTGATCTTGTTGTGTTAAAAATTCAGGGGAAATATCATCCGGCTTTTGAACCATCTTTTCTTCAATCTGATTCATCACATTTTGAGATAAATAATTATCCAGTACCCGCAGATATATATTTTTCAAAAGGTCATACCTGGCTCAAAAAAAATCGAGATGGATTAATCTCAATCGGTATCGATGAATTTGCATCATCAGCATTAGGAGTCTTATCAATTTTAAATTGTGTTGAGGAAGGCAAAAAATTAAAACGTGGAGATGTGATATTTGAGGCGGCATATGGAAATTCAAATGTAAAATTTTTATCTCCTATTAACGGATTAGTAAAATCGGTCAACAGTAATCTGATTGGGAAAAGAATTTCTGATCCATATGAAACCTGGGGAGTTCAGATTGCTTCAACTGATCTTTCAAATAATAAGAAATTGTTTTTATCCGGTAAAGAAGCATTAGACTGGATTAAAAAAGAATCTGTAAAACTAAAGGACTTCATAACTAATCATTCACTTAAAACTGAATTAGCCGGTACTACAATGTTTGATGGAGGCTCTTTATCTAACGATATGATCTCTTCATTAATTGATAATAGTGTGAGTGATTTTGAAAAAGAATTTTTATCACTATAATTATTGGAAAATAAATGTTGAAAGAAAAAGGAATCCTCTTTGATGTGACGTTGTGCGTGGGATGCGGTGCATGCCATCAGGCGTGTAAAGAGGCAAATAATTTAAAACAAACTAATAAAGATTTTTTAAAAGATCATCTCTCGGATAATACTTTTACAGTAGTTGAGCAGTATGATGAAATGTTTACAAGAAAACTTTGTATGCATTGTAATGAACCTGCTTGTGTGTCCGTTTGTTTGGTAGGAGCCATTACAAAAAGTTCCACTGGTGCAGTAGTTTATGATTCCGATAAATGTATTGGATGCAGATATTGTATGCAGGCTTGTCCTCATAATATTCCGCGTTATGAATGGTCAACGACACAACCGCGCATCAGAAAATGTAATCTTTGCACAGACCGGGTTAAAAATGGCAAGTTAACAGCATGTGCTGATTCTTGTCCGACTGAAGCAACATTGTTTGGAGATATGGAGCAGTTGATTTCAATTGCTAAAAAAAGGTTAAAGGATAATCCGGATAAATATTATCAGCATATTTATGGTCTTGAAGAAGCCGGCGGTGGTCACGTTCTGATTTTATCGCCGGTGCCTTTTGAACAATTAGGTTATTCATCCAAACTTCCAAATGAATCGATGCCGGAATTTACTATGAGAGCAATGGAAAAAATCCCTTCGGTGGTAGTTGGCGGCGGAGTATTCTTAACCGGAATGTATTGGCTGACAAAAAGAAAAAATCAAATATCTAAAGAAGAAAAAAACATTAACAGAAATTAAAGAATATGAAAGTTAAAGAAATTTTAAAACCGTCTTTTTGGAAAGTAGTTTCAGTTATCATCGTTACTATGGGATTGTATTCTACATATTTAAGATTTTCACGAGGGCTTGGGGCAACAACAAATTTGCACGATAGTGTTCCCTGGGGTTTATGGATTGGGTTTGATTTTATTGGTGTAGGACTTGCTGCAGCCGGATTTACGATTGCGGCAACTGTGCACATCTTTAACATCCATAAATATGAACCATTGGTAAGACCCGCTATTCTTACTGCTTTTTTGGGCTACTCGGTTGTTGTTTGTTTGTTGTTGGTTGATCTGGGCAGACCTGAAAATTTTTGGCATCCTTTGGTAATGTGGAATATCCATTCCGTGATGTTCGAGATTACCTGGTGCATAATTTGTTATTCAACAGTGCTGCTTTTAGAATTTGCACCTGTTATACTGGAAAAATTTAAACTAAAAGCTCCTATCAAATTGCTAAAAATAATTTCTATCCCAGTTGTTATCGCCGGTGTTATATTTTCAACTCTTCATCAATCATCTTTTGGATCTTTATACCTGATTGTTCCGGGTAAATTACATCCGCTTTGGTATTCATCCTTATTACCAATACACTTTTTTGTTTCCTGTGTTGCCGCCGGGTTATCAATGATAATTTTTGAATCATATTTAATTGCGAGAGGTTGTACAAAAGAAAATGGTTTTTGTAATACTGGTTTGAAAATAAATATTTTATCAGGTGCGGCATTTGTTGTATGGATTGCTCTGATTGCCGGGCTTTTATTAAAAATTTATGATTTTGTTAATAATGATAAACTTGGTTATTTGATTATCCCTTCAATGGAAACATCACTTTTTTATTTAGAAATTGTTATAGGAACAATAACTCCAATCTATCTTCTTAGTTACAAAAAGTCCAGGGAAGATAAGAAATGGCTTTACGTTATTTCGGTTTGTGTGATATCCGGATTAATACTTAACAGATTAAATGTAAGTATAACAGGTCTGGTAGCTTCATCAGGAGCAAATTATTTCCCTTCATTCGATGAAATCAGCATTACAATGATGCTTGTTGTGATCGCAATGTTCGTTTTTAGATTGATAGCTAAAAACTTTTCGGTTTTTATAAATGAAGAATCAGTAGAGCAAGCAATAGTTCAGAATGATAATAAATCAAAACGAATAATTTTAGGTGAACAATATGATTAATGAAAATTTGTTCAACAGCAATAACTATCAAAATCTTAAATGTATCTGGATGGCTTCACAAGTTGTTGAGTATAAATTATGCGATAACCAATTTGATTGTGAGAATTGCCAGTTTGATAAAGTAATGAGAAATCTTTTAAACGATAAAGAACTTCAGAATAATGATATTTCTAATATTGCAAATACAATTTCAAACAAACTGCGAAGCATTAAGTTTGATGAAAAAATTATTTATTTAAAAAATAATCTCATTGCAAAAGAGATTTGTAACGATACGTATTACCTTGGAATTAATCCCATATTAATAAGTTTTCTTGATTCTGTTAGTTCATTAACTGTTAGTGAGTGCAGAAAAAATATTTTAACAAATCAACAAATAATTCAAATTCAGGGTGATTGGGGCTCTATCAATCTTTTAGCACCAATGAATTTTATCATTTATGATTTATTAGACTTTCCAATCGAGACACTTTTAGAGTTTCAGTGGGTTGCAATTATCGGAACTGCTAAACAAGAAATTTTAAATGGCAGGTTGTACCAGGATGAATGGCTAACAATAAGTGAAAAAGCGCTTAACACGATTGAAGAGATTAAATCGCATGTACCGCAAGTTGGGTATACAATGATGGATGGAGGAACAAAGATTAAGTTTCTTCATCAACTTATTGGTAAAAAAAGATACGTTAATATTCTAAATTCTATCAGTTCCAGATAATTTGTTGATGATTGTCGGTTAAGATTAAACAATCCACTCCTGTGCCTTCTGCGATTCAAAATGTATGCATATAAATTCAATTAAATTGTAAGTCGTTAAAGTATTATCTAATTTTGAAATGGTTAGTTAATTGGTTTCTATGAAAATTACAGTATTAAATAGACTTAGCGTCCGGCTTATACTTTCCATTTCCTGTATTCTTATTATTATCCTTTCTATATACACTTATTTTATCATAAAAAATCTTGATGAATATTTAACTCAAACAAGATTTCAAAGTGCTTATAACATCAGCGATATAATTAAAAAATCAACTCGTTACAGCATGCTTTTGAATAGACGCGAAGATGTTCATCAAATAATAAATACGATTAAGACTGAAGTTGGAGTGGAAATAATTCGGGTTTATGATAAACAAGGTATAATTGCTTACTCTTCTGATTCAACAGAAATCTTTAAAAAGGTTAATTTAAATGATGAGGCTTGTGCAGCCTGCCATAACAGTTCGGTTCCTTTAAAAAGTTTAGCAAATAAAGATAAAATCAGAATTTATAAAAATCCGGAAAACAAACGCGTACTGGGAGTTATTAATCCAATACAAAATGAATCCGATTGTTCAAGTGCAGATTGTCATGCACATTCTCCCAAAGTTAATGTTCTTGGTGTACTGGATGTTGTAGTATCTCTCGAACATCTTGATTCAATAATACAGAAGAGTACAAGCAAAGTAATATTTGCTTCACTTTTTTTGGTAGTAATAATTTCTTTTTTTACGGGATTGTTCATCACAATTCTTGTAAATAAACCTCTAAAAAAAATCCGGAAAGGTATTGAAGAAGTTGGGAATGGAAACCTGGAGTACAAAATTGGAATTAATTCTAAAAATGAACTGGGACAAGTTGCACGCAGGTTTAATGAAATGTCATCAAAACTTGATGAGGCTTATAAAGAAATTAAGAACTGGTCAGAAACTTTAAATGAGAAAGTCGGTGAAAAAACAGAAGAATTAAAAAATATTTACGATCAGGTAAATCAAATTGAAAAACTTGCTTCACTAGGCAAACTATCTGCTACAGTTGCTCATGAGTTAAATAATCCTCTTGCCGGGATATTAACTTACAGCAAATTGATAACTAAAAAATTGCAGGCTTTACAGAAAGATTCTGAACACGAAAAAATTATCGAGTATCTTGAATTAATTTCACACGAATCTGCACGTTGTGGAAAGATTGTAAAAGACTTGCTTATCTTTTCAAGATCTGAACGTGATGAATTTGCTAAAGAAAATTTATTAGATATAATTGATAACAGCGTTACTGTTCTTAACCATCATTTTGATATGAACGGTATTTCTTTGGTTAAGGATTATAATACAGCTACTATTGATTTATACTGCAACGCTTACAAAATCCAGCAGGCGTTAATGTCTCTTCTAATGAATTCAATTGAGGCCATGCCTAACGGAGGAAAAATAACAATCAACTTAACGCTGGATAGTTATTACGCCACCATTAGAATAATAGATGAAGGCACGGGGATTTCTGATAAAGACTTGCCGCACATCTTCGAACCTTTTTATTCTACTAAAGAAGCATCGAACGGCACCGGACTCGGCCTGGCTGTTGCATATGGAATTATAACTAATCATAAAGGAAAAATAGAAGTAGAAAAAACTTCAAATCAGGGTACCACTTTTAAAGTAGTTTTACCCAAGAATGAACAATTTGTTTAAAGGGAAGGTTTATGGATAAAAAAGAAAAAATATTAATTGTAGATGATGAAAAAATTGTAAGGGAATCTCTTTATCATTGGTTTGAAGATGATAATTATGATGTTGATACTGCTGAAGATGGAGAAACTGCTTTAAACAAGTACACTAAAGAAAAATTTGATTTGCTTCTGGTAGATATGAAAATGCCCGGGATGAGCGGTCTGGATTTACTATCAAAAATAAAAGCAATTGATAAAGATGCTCTTATAATTCTTATCACGGCTTTTGCGTCTGTACCCAGTGCAATTACTGCCTTAAAGAATGGTGCTTATGATTATGTAACAAAACCCGTTGATCCTGATGAACTTGCACATCTTGTAAAAAGAGCACTTGAGCAGCGGGCACTAAAAATTGAAAATACACAGTTGAAAGAAAATATCGATGAAATTATTAAACCTGATAATTTGATCGGTGATAGTTTTCAGATGAAAAAAATTTATGAGCTTGTAAATACTGTTGCACGTACAGATACTACGGTAATGATTAGAGGTGAAAGTGGTACAGGAAAGGAATTGGTTGCAAAAGCTATCCATATTAATAGTCTTAGAAAATATTTTCCTATTATTACTGTTAACTGCGGTGCCCTGGCGGAATCACTGCTTGAGAGCGAATTGTTCGGACATGAAAAAGGATCTTTTACCGGAGCCCAGTTTAAAAGAAAAGGAAAATTTGAAATGGCGGATCGGGGAACAATTTTTCTTGATGAGATCGGCTCGATATCCTTAAAAATGCAAATTGAGTTGTTAAGAGTTGTAGAAACAAAACAGTTTAACCGGGTTGGTGGAAATGAATTGATAAAGAGTGACTTTAGAGTTATTACCGCAACAAATGAACCGCTTGAAGAACTTGTTAAAGCAGGTAAATTTAGAGAAGATCTCTATTACAGATTAAATGTATTTTCTATTGTTATTCCTCCGTTGCGTGAAAGAAGACAAGATATTCCATTACTGGTAAATTTCTTCATTAAAAAATTTTCAACAGTAATGAATAAGCCGGTAAAAAAAGTTTCAAAAGAGGCAATGGAATTTCTTACAAATCATGATTGGCCGGGTAATGTTCGCGAACTGGAAAATGCCATAGAAAGAGCTATGGTAGTTGGTAAAACTAATTTTATTAATGTTGATGACCTCCCTTTTCATCTTTCAAACAATTCTCTGTTTAACAGCGATGATAAAAGTCTGGCTTCATTTGAACGAAATTATATCCTTAGAATTTTAAATGAAAATAGCTGGAATATTTCCAAAACGGCTCAGATACTTGAGATTGATAGAGTTACGCTATACAATAAAATTAGTAAGTATAGTTTACGTAAAGATGAAAATTAATGGATATTTTTATTGCGCCGGTTAAATTTTACAGTGCACTGCTGCTTCAAAACCTTGTTACTGAATTATCAAAAAGGTTTTCTTCAAAAATTAATATTATCGATCTGAAAATAAATATTGATGATTTCTTTTCCGTGGATAGGAAACAATATTTTTCAACACAGATTATTGCTGAAGCAATGAAACTGACAGATAACATTAATGGAAAAGTAATCTTACTAACCGATGTAGATATTTTTGTTCCTGTATTAACTTTTATTTTTGGTGAGGCGCAACTAAATGGTAAACACTCTATTCTGTCTGTCTGCCGTTTGCACGAAGAATTTTATTCCGGTATCTCCAATGAATCGCTGCTGCTCGAAAGAACGATTAAAGAAGCTCTGCACGAATTAGGTCATTGTTACGGGTTGCGTCATTGCCTGGATTGGGATTGCGTGATGCACTCTTCACCTGGAATTGAGGAGGTTGATATAAAGGGTAACACTTTCTGTAATAGTTGTGTTTCAAAGATTGAGGGTTATAAAAAATAATTAATTAATTCGTGTGTTTAATTGAATTATTTTCATTGGAGATCATGTATTCTGCCGCACTTTGGACATGTAATCGAATTTTCTGAAAAATCCGGTGGAACTTTTAATTTTATACCGCATGTACAATTAATAAATTTATAATCATTCAGTTTCATCATCAGATCACCAACATCTCTTTTTACTTTAACAGTATTTTGAGAAGTGCTGCTATCAACTAAAGAACTTTTAATTGGAATAACTGTTGCATCGGTTAAACCTGATTGAGGCATTAATTCAGAATTTTTTCCTTTAACAGAATTAAATGCATTTTGATAATTTGTATAATTAACACCCTGACTCATAGATCGTAAAATTTTAATTCTTTCGGAAATTGGTGGATGGGTGCTGCTCAAGTTTGATATTTGCATTCCTTTTTTCTTTAATGGATTGATGATGTACATTGGAGCTGTTACTTTGTTAGCGGTTTTCAAATCCAGATTTGTACCTGAAATTTTTTCAAGTGCGGATGCCAAACCATCAGGATATC
>DASVGS010000553.1:0-5317 GCA_036379435.1 Ignavibacteriaceae bacterium | reverse complement strand
TTATTTCTTCAAAAATATTTTTTTCTTTGGCAAAATTGTTTATCGCATTAATCCGATTTTTAATTGATGGATGTGAATAGAAAAACCATTCAACAAAAGGGTGCGGCTCCCTATCTCCAAGATTTTGATCTGTAAGTTTCTCTAATGTATTGATAAAACTTTTTGGTTTACGGGTAGATTCAATCGCATATCTATCAGCTTGATATTCATATTTACGGGATAAGATATTTCCAATCGGAGATTGAATTAATCCAATTATCATCGCCCACAAACTTAATAACGGAAGTGCAGCTATCTGTGTGATACTGATAAACGAAAACCAGTGAATAGAATTTTTATACAGCACTGAAATAATAAAAAATGTTAAAAAACTTGAGGCTGTTCCAAATAAAATATTTTTTAATAAATGTTTGTGTTTATAATGTCCAAGTTCATGCGCTAGTACTGTTTCAATTTCATCTTTAGAATAATTACTTAAGAGGGTATCTCCCAGAATAATTCTTTTTGTTTTTCCCAAACCTGTTAATGCTGCGTTAGCCTTTTTGGTGTTTTTGCTCATATTAAATGTAAACACGTTTTCGATTTTTATTCCCACTTTAACGGCAAGATTTTTTATCCTGCTTTTCAGTTCTTCATCATCTAACGGAACAATTTTATAGAAGATGGGAAGTATTAAAACTGGAAATATTTGAGATAAGACGACTGAAATTAAAAACATTAACGAAGCAAAGACCAGCCACCATAAATCACCAAACTTATTTATGACAAAAAAGAAAAGTAAAAGAATGGGTACGCCTATTAACAAACCAACTAACATCGATTTTAGATTTTCAATTATGTATTTAAAAAATGTCTGATTGGATAATTTGTATTTATGCTCAAGATAAAATCCGGTGTAAAAATTGACAGGCATAAAAAGTATCGAACTAAAAATACCGATTGAAAAAACAAACAACAGAAATACAATATATGCACTGTCAGTAAATGTCTTTATATAATTTTGCAAGGCTAAGCTGTACCCAGTTGAGATAAACAAGTATAGCAAAATGAAGCTGACTGAAGATTTTACGACAGAAATTACAAGTTTGGTATTATTGTATTTTTTGGAATCCATATAGTTAAAAATAGCAACTGAATCAGAATCAATCAATTTTATAATAATAGTTATATCTGACCATTTTTTTTTATATGTTTAAGGGTAACAATTTACAGAGAGGATAAAATGAAAAAATTACATCTTGCATTCTTCATTTCTGCATTATTTATTTTCTTCTTAAGTACACAAACAAATGCTCAAGTTACTTTTCAAATTGGCCCAGGATTAGGTTATTCGGTTCCCACCGGAGATTATGGTGGTTCTACCGTAGATTTTTATAATGGTACAAAATATGGAATGGACTCTGGTGTTAATTTTCACGCTAAAGCCAGGGTTGGACTTTTATTTATAAATGCATTCGGTGAAATTGGTTATACTAATTTTAGTGGAGAAGGTGAGATAATTCCAACCGATCCTAACAGCTCGGTTAAAGTATCAAACAAAGTTTTATCTATTAAAGTTGGACCAGAATTTAAATTCAGCATACCACTTTCTCCAATTACTCCATACCTTGATGGATTTGTATCACTCAACACTTTTAGCGGTACAGTAGAATTTAAATCTGCCCCTAATGGATTGCCCAGTACTAAACAAGATATAAGTTCGGCTAGCAGAATAGGATTAGGAGCTGGTGGAGGAGTTTTATTCAGCTTTGGCGGTATTAATCTGGATTTAAGTATTCAGTATCATTTGATGAATCTTGCCGGAAAGAAATTTGAAGGTGATGTTACTAAAAATCAAAGAATCGAATCTTATACATTCTTAAATGATGAGAAAGATCCCGCATTTGTCAGCGGCAATACCGCACACATTATTTCAGATTCAAGAGGTATTAGTGCGCTGGAAATTAAGCTAACAGCACTGTTTGGATTATAATTAGTTATTGCAATTAAAAACAAACCCAATTCCGTTGTGGAATTGGGTTTGTTATTTTAAACTGTTTATGTTAAAGATTTATTCACCGGGCAATGGGGTTCTAAGTTTAATTGGTTCACTTTTTTTCTTTCGCATTTTCAGATTAAGCATTTCTACAAAAACACTAAATGCCATTGCAAAATAGATATATCCTTTAGGAATATGTTGATGCAATCCTTCTACAATTAATGAAAATCCAATCAAGAGCAGAAAACTAAGCGCTAATATTTTAATAGTTGGATGCCTCTCTACAAAATCACTTATTGATCCTGAAAAGAACATCATAAAAATAACTGCAATTATTACTGCAAGAATCATTACTCCAAGTTCATTTGCCATACCAATTGCAGTAATTACAGAATCAAGTGAGAATACAATATCTAAAAGAGAAATTTGTATTATAACGCCAATAAATGAAACCTTAGCTTTAATTTTATGATGCTCCTCTTCACCTTCTAATTTTGTATGAATCTCAATTGTACTTTTTGCAAGCAGAAATAATCCGCCAATTATCAGAATTAAATCTCTTCCTGAAATTCCAATTCCAAAAACTGTAAAGAATGGATGAGTTAGTTTTACTATAAGTGAGATTGAAAATAGCAGCAAAATCCTGGTTATCATTGCCATTGCCAAACCAAGTATTCGTCCTCTTTTTCGTTGATGTGGAGGAAGTTTACCGGAAAGTATAGAAATAAAAATTATGTTATCAATACCAAGAACTATTTCAAGAACGGTTAGCGTTAATAATGCTATAAGTGCTTGTGGATCAGTAATCCAGTCCATTTATTTTTCCTGTAAAATTTTTATTGCGGTAAAATTAGAAAGTGATTTTATTAAAACGAAATTGCAAAATGGTAAGACCAGTATAAAAAAAATTCCCGCTTTTGCGGGAATTTTAATTAAAACAGTTATTAGTTTTATATATAGTTATTGTTTCTTTTCTATATTTTTTTCAATTTTTTCTATCTTTTTTTCCTTCTTCATATCACAACAGGAAGCGGTTTCATCGCAATTTTCTTTCTTATCCATTTTAGTTTTTACAACAACTACTTCTTTCTCAACTTTTTGTTTATCATCTGTTAATGAGCTTGTAGTGGTAGTAGTTGTTTCAGTATTATCACCAGATTTCATTGTATGATCATTCTTAGAACATTTTTCAACTTTGGTAGTTTCACCTTTTTCTTTAGAGCAGCAATCTTTCGATTGGGCATTTACTGCAAAAGTAAATCCAATAACTAAAGCGAACATCAATACTATGTTTTTCATTAATAACCTTTCTGTATTTATTTTTTTCAATGTAAAGCTAATTAAATAACAAATATTTACAAATACCAATAATATATTTTTAAATTTGTCCAACACTTTTTACTGTTACCCAGCCTATTTTACCATCTGCAAGTCTAATCTTAAACCAATTATCAATATTATCTTCAATCCTAACTTTTAAACCTTCGTGCACAACAAATTCATCTTTGGATGTACTATCAGGTGATGATTTGACCATTACAGTTGAATCAAGAATTATGGCATCCTTTATTTTAAACTCTTTATTAATTTTAACTGTAAGTAAAACAATCACAAGAATTAAAATTATACCTGTGCCTATTGCACTAAAAAAAGATATTCTTTGCTGGTTAACATTTCTGGAAAAGAAATATGCAATAATACAGAACAGCAACAAAATAAATATTATATAAGCTACAATTGTCCATCCTGAAGCGGAAAATGAAGCTAGTAAATCTTCCCAGATATTAAATATAAAAAATGGAGGAAGTGTATCTACTTTATCCTTAATGCTCCTGTTTGCAACTGCAAGATTATGTTTTAAATCTTCATCCCCGGGTGATAGTTTTAATGCTTTTTCATAATAAAGTATTGCAAAACCAATATGCCCCAGGCGATAGTGAGCATTCCCGAGATTATAGAATATCGAAACACCTTCATACCCTTGCTCTATTAGTTTGTTATATTCATCAACAGCAAGCTGGTACTGATTATTTTTATAATAAGTATTACCCTGCTGCATTATTGAATTAACATCTGCAAAAATAGGAGAGGTGGAAAAGATCATTAACAAAACTATTATATGTAAAAAGTATAATTTCATTTGGTAATGGATCTTTCAATATCAATTACTACTGCGGAAAAAGAATCATACATTTCAGTCATAGCCTTAGATGGATTTGTACCAGGTGCAAATCTGATAAACTCACATTTCTGTGCATTTGTTTTCATTTTTTCAACCAGATCAGATCGTATATCTCTCTTGATTAATTCATCTGCTGCTCTATCAAGAGTAAATTCTGATTTTGGAATATGAAATTTGTCCTCAAGGTATCCAAATAGAGCCTGAGAAATCTCTGAATAAAAAAGCTCGATATTTTTTTGTTCCATAAATTTCTTTGCTTTTTTAAATCTATTACGTGCAATTTTTTCAGCTTTGGAATATCTCAATAATTGTTGATTGCCTGAAAGTTTATCCTGCTTCCTTTTCCATCCAATTAATACAAAAGCTGCAAGTAAAGGAGCTATAGATGCGATCCAGAATCGGGGTTTAAATAAAAGTATGTCACTCTTCTTTTCGATATCTGAAAAATCATTTTTAATAAAACGTATATCGCTTTCAAGTTGTTCAACATTTTGCTGATCAGAAAAATCGCTGGCAGAAGTTTGTCCCTGTTCAATAGCTATGTTAAATGATTTTGATGCAATAGTTTGATATGATTTTTTTTCAGGATCAAAATATGAAAATTCAATTGGGGGAATTACACGGGTTCCTGCAACTCTTGGTATTAAGAGATATTCCCCTTTTTTAACTCCGCTTATTTTTCCACTTCTATTTATCTGTTCATCAATTTTAGGATCATATTTTTCAAATCCATTTGGCAATTCAAACGGAGGCATTTCTAAAAGTTTGATGTTACCTGTACCGGAAATATTCAACTTTAAAGAAATTGGTTCATTGGTGCTTGCCCGGGATTTATCCATCGATGCAGTAAAATCAAACTTACCTACAGCACCTCTAAACGATGTTGGCTTATTGCTCTCAGGCAGCGGCATTACATCAACTTTGAGAGTATTAGATTTTGCCTGATATTCAACAATCTCTGAGCGTCCGAATGGATCACCAAAAAAATCATCCCAAACATTATTTGGATTTTTTTTCTTTTGAATTTGTATAGGAATAGTTAATTGGAACGGAGTTATTTCCAATTTTCCTGTTTGATTAGGAAACAATGCTGCACGTTTTAATAATCCTACATTATATTGTTTTCCATCAACAACTTCTCTGGTAAATGAAATGTT
>DASVGS010000552.1:0-4854 GCA_036379435.1 Ignavibacteriaceae bacterium | reverse complement strand
AGTGTTGCTGTTTCTAAAGGTTTCGAAGCTACCCCTATGCCTCGTTCTTCCTTTAATATTTTACGTACCCATTCTACGGTTTCAGTACTTTCAACAGCTGGTGTAACAACGAATTCAGTATTGTATTTATTCCTAAAATAGCGCGCTTCGTTTGCTCGCAAACCGGCAAGTGCTTCTGCAACAGGAGAGGATTCTAAACCTATAGTGGTCACGTTTTTAAAATCAACTAAATAGCTCATTGTTTTTTATTTTTGTTTAAGAATGATTTTTCTGTCTAAGGGTCTGAAATACCAAGAAACGGAAATCAAAAGAAGGTACAATAAAGAAGGAAATATGAATGTGAAAGTATCGCCTGATGCAATATGCGCATATAAAGCCCCAGTTACAGTGAAGAAGATACCCGCATAAGCCCATTCTTTCAGCAATGGAAATTTAGGAATGAGCAATGCAATTACACCCAGTATTTTCCATATTCCGAGCAGGGTTAGAATGTAAGTAGGAAAACCTAAATGTATTAGATTTTTTTCAGTGCCTGGGCCGCCGGCTCGTATTCTAAATAACTGGATAATGGCCGTAGATACCATACCTAAACACAACCAAATGGTAACAATCCAATAGATTATTTTGTCTCTTTTTTTCATAGCTTTTTTATTTGAACTCATTTAAAATTTCTTGCAGTTTATTGTGAGCCATATTAATTCCGTATGAAAAAGGAAGTTTTAATTGTTCTGCTCTATGCTGCTCAGACCTATAAATGATTTGGATAGTAAGTTTGCTGGTATCTGCTGTCAGTTTTTCAAATTCCAAAAATTCTAACTGAGCCCCGATAGGCATATTTTCCATTTCAAATGTTCGTATTATTTTTTGGTTGTGCACAAATTCATGTATAGTTCCATGTGCACGAAAAACAACATTTCCATTATGTGAAGTTTCATAGACATAAGAACCATGTTTTTTATTTTCCAGTTTTAAAACTTTTGTTCCCATCCATTGCTCAACAAGTTCCGCTTTATCATAAGCCTTAAAAAGCAACTCCACCGGCAAATCAAATTCCCGCGTAATAATTAATTCCTGCTTGCCGTCTTCGGCAATTATTTTTGTTTTTTGTTCCATTTTATTTTTTGTTTTTATAACTCTTCATTAAAGATTCTAATTTATTAAACCTGTCATCCCACATTTTGCGGAAAGGCGCCAAAAAATCGTCCACAGCTTTCATTTTATCTGGATTAAGCTGATAATGCACTTCTCTTCCATTTTGCTCTTGCTTCAGCAATTCACATTCTGTAAGTATTTGCAAGTGTTTTGAAACAGTTGGTCTTGCGGTATCAAAATTTGAAGCAATGGCTCCTGCCGTCATTGCCTGTGAAGCAAGTAACAGTAAAATAGCTCGTCTTGTTGGGTCGGCAATAGCCTGAAATACGTCTCTTCTAGTTTTCATTATGTAGTTATATGACTACAAAAATAAATGAAGTTATCTAACTACACAAATTTTTATACAATTTATCTTTTGCTGAAAAAATCTTCAAAAAAGGCTTTGGATTTATTATTGAGCTGAG
The DNA here is from genome assembly GCA_036379435.1 of Ignavibacteriaceae bacterium. GTDB lineage: Bacteria > Bacteroidota > Ignavibacteria > Ignavibacteriales > Ignavibacteriaceae > IGN3. The sequence continues at coordinate 3,298 of DASVGS010000552.1, read as the reverse complement.
TCTGTTTGCCTCGCACATAATCCCCAAAGGTCAGGGAATAGGATTCCGTTCGCCCTGCTAACTGCTGATTAGTCAAGCACTAAAACGGTAAATTAACTTGTTTTTGAGAAAAATAAAGCTAAAACTTGAATAAAAAATGCTTCAGTAAAAGAGGTTAAAAGATGATTTCCATTTATTGGTCCTCCTTCTGGAGTTTAAAGTGACGGCGGTCGGAATACTATTGATTTTGTTATTCAAAAGTGGTATACTTTTCAATCGGTATAAGACAATTTTCTTTTGGGGCCAGGATGAGAGTGGAGCGTATCAGTCCTTTTAATATCAAATAGAGATGCAAAGATCAATGGACCTGGAACATCAGAGATTAATATTAAAGATGGAAGTAACAGAATGAGGCTTAACGGTAACTAAAGCCGCCAAAATACTTGGTATAACAAATAGTCATTTGTCCCATATTATGAATGGCAAGGCAGAGAAGGTTGGTTCCCTGATTGGAGGAAGAACTTGTAGTAGAGCCCGTTGTAGGAACCGGTCCAATACTTTCACTCCTTAGAAATACACCATGCCGGGTGCAACGCAAAAAAAGAGGTTGTCGTAAATGACAACCTCTTCTACAAACGCCTCTACTCCTTCTCTCCTATTCAAAGTTTGTGAAATTACAATCCAAAATTGTAGGATACTCTTAACCCAAGAGAATTAATTGCACTTCCATTATCATTAATTTTTGAAATGCTTTGGAAGTTAACGCCTAGATCAAGATAATTTTTGCTTCCTAAATTCAATAAGTAACCAATTTGAGGACTGTATAAAAATGCAGTTGATTTATCCGCATTTACATCAGATTTGTTTGTCAAGAAAGCTGCACCGGCAGTACCTTGTACATACAAATTGGTGGTTGGAAAATAATATTTTAATCCTGCTTTTACCGGAACTAATCCTAAGTCTTTAGCATTTGTCAAATCTTTTTTAGCAAAGAAGTTATCATATCCGGCATTTACAACTACATACAAATCGTTTTTCAGAATAGCAAAATCACCTTGAATAGAACCACCAATTGACCAATCATATGCATCTTTAAATGTCCCTAATGGAAGATTTGATTGAGGTCCCACACTTAAAATAATATTGCTGCGTTGGGTAGAACTTTGTGCATTTGATTTTGTTGCAACACCCAATAAAATAGTGAAAAGGAATAACCCTATTTTAGTTAAATTTTTCATTTTTAAAATTTTTTAATTTTGTTTACTTAATGTATCCAGAGTCTTTATTTTTTTACTGCAGTATCTGTTTATTAACTCATTGACTATGCAAAGGTATTTCGGAATAAGTACTTGCGCAATGCCAATTCTACGGTAAGAATGACCAATTTTTCGGATATAAAAATTTGAAGAAAATTAAATAGCTTTTTTAAATGCAGTAGGTGTATATCCTGCTATTTGTTTGAAAAATCTGGTAAAATGTGATGGCGTATCAAAATTCAAATACTCAGCTATTTCTTTAATACTCATGGCTGTATAATTCAACATATACAATGCCTCATTATAGATGCGTTCATGTATAATTTTCAAAGCCGATTCCTTCGTTTCTTGTTTTACGATCTCTCCTAAGTGTTTAGCACTGATATTCAACAAATCGGCATATTCCTGAATCGTTCGTTTCTCAATGAAATGCTTATCTACCTTTTGTTTGAAGACTTGTGCAATATGATGACTCCTGCTTAATCTAATATGCTCTTCAGGTGGATTATCTTTGAAAAGTCTGCCACACAAATAGAACAATTGCATCAAGAGTGTTTGAATGATTTGAACATGAAAGGAATCTTCTTTAAGATATTCGTTACGCATCTGTTCTAATATGCCAATTATTGATTCAAAATTCTTTTCATCCAGTTTAGCAACGGGTGGAAAGTCTACATTCGTATTTAACATACCATCGATAACACCTTCTTTTAGATATAGTTCGTCTACAAACTTTTTAGTAAACAATACAATATAAAGTTCTAAATCTTCGGAAGCATTATCAAACACACTGATCATTCCGGGATAAGTGACATGCAGGGTTCCTGCAGTAATTTTAAATGAATGATGGCCCATTGTTTTCTGACAACTTCCGTTTAGGCATAATGCAATCGCATAGTGATCCAATTTATACGGAACACCTTGGCTAAGGCGACAATTGGTTTTAAAGATGGTGAAATTCTTCAAGGAATTATTTACGGATTTAAATTTAGCCGTAATATTTTCTAAACATTCCACATGCTCAGATGAGAAAAGATCAGTAGAATTTATCGTGGTAAGGTTAATGGTCTTGATTGGATCATTCATAAAATTATATTTAACTAAATCTAGCAATAGCCAACCAAATATGAAACAACAGGCTTATTGCTGACTTCTTTTATATTATGTAAAAAAGTTGCTTGTGTTTCCAAAAGAAAAACATCAAGCAACTTCCTAAAATACGCTCGGTAAACTAATGTGCTGCTAAATTTATTTTCCCTTTTTGCTTTTTATTTTTCACCAAGAGAACAAAAGGTACACATATCAAAAACATGAACCCGATATAAAGAAACACATCCATATAAGAGAGAATAGATGCCTGTTTCATTATTGCCCCTTCGGTCGCAGCATAAGCTGCTTTTTGGGCCTGGTTAATCGCCATTCCATTATGCATAAATTGAGCTACTAATCCCTGATAGTGGGCTTGGAACTTACCACTAAAATTAGTAACGTGCGCAATCATATCCTGACGATAACTAAAGATTTGCCGGGTCATGAATGTCGTAATAATGGCTACGCCAAATGATCCTCCTAGCTGCCTGGCCATACCGGTAAAAGAAGCACCTTCCCCAATAGCTTTTCCGGTAAGGGTTGATAGGGCTAAAGTTGTAATTGGAATAAAAATTAAACTCAAGGCAAACCCACGCAGCATCAACATCCAGAAAAAGTTTTCAAAGCCGGTAAACGGTGTGAGGATTTTATATCCCCAAAGGCTATAAACAAAGAACATAATAAACCCAATTGCGATCAGCACTTGCTGTTTTACACCTTTTTGCAGCATCATACCGATAAAAGGCATCATAATAGCCGTGACCACCGCCGAAGGCACCATTATCTCTCCCGCCTGAAAGGCAGTCCAGCCAAGGATATTTTGCAAATAAAGTGGAATAATAAATGTAGACCCGTATAAACCAAAGCCTAAAATAAAAGTAAGTATCGTACCAATTGCCAGGTTCTTATCCTTTAAGACACGCAGGTTTACAATAGGGTCTCGGGCCACCATTTCCCGCCAAATAAAGAAATAA
>DASVGS010000551.1:0-2850 GCA_036379435.1 Ignavibacteriaceae bacterium | reverse complement strand
ATACCGGATGTGCTTAGTGCAATGGATATATTTGTTTTTCCCTCACACGCAGAAGCTTTTGGATTAGGGCTGATAGAAGCAATGGCGATGGAAAAAGCTGCTGTCTGTTCAAATTCCGATGGTGTGCTGGATATTGCAATTGATAATGAAACATCTTTTTTATTTAGAGTAAAGGATGGAAACGATTTAGCCGAAAAATTAGAAAAATTAATAATTGATGCGGAGAAAAGGAAAATATTTGGCAGTAACGCAAGAAAAAGAATTATAGATTATTTTGATCTTGAAAAAGCAACTGAACAAGTAATTAATGTTTATTCAAAATTATTAAAAGATAAAAATGACAGCCACACATAACGATGAACAAATAAAAAAATTTTTAAGTGATAATAATTTTGCCGATGCAGCAAAGAGATTATTTGAATTACAGTACGACGACTGGCCAATGCTTAATGCAGGTTATAAATCTCTTGAAACTGTAAAATCAAAGTTATTTCAGTTTAACGGGTATAAAATAAAAGCACAGTACAATGCAGGCAGAATGACTTCAACATCAGCAAAAGTTGATCCAAAATCTATAAGCGAGCGGAAATGTTTTTTGTGTGAAGATAATCTTCCGGCAGAACAAAAAGGTATTTTATACAACAATAGTTATATAATATTGTGCAACCCCTTTCCGATCTATCCAACGCACTTTACTTTAACTTATAAAGAGCACACACCACAAAGAATAATAGATACATTTACTGACATGCTGGATTTGAGTAAAGATCTGTCAAAATATTATTCGGTAATTTATAACGGGCCCCGTTGCGGTGCTTCTGCTCCGGATCATTTACATTTTCAGGCAGGTAATAAATTTTTTATGCCGATAGATGACGAGTTTCATCAAATAAAAAATGAATACGGAAAGGTGATTTATGAGAATGACGAATTATCTTTTTATGCAGTTGATGACGGAATAAGAAAGTTTGTTTCTATAGAAAGTATTGATAAAGAATTGATGGTTAATACTTTTAATAAATTTTACAAAACTTATTCTTATTTGATGAAAGAGGGACAGGAACCGATGATAAATCTTATTTCTTTTTATGAAGAAGAATATGGATGGCGTGTGATAATATTTTTAAGGGCTAAACACCGCCCTGCAGTTTTTTTTGTGGAAGATGAAAGTAAAATGTTAGTTAGTCCTGCGGCAATAGATTTAGGCGGAGTATGTGTGTTTCCGAGAGAAGAAGATTTTAACCGCATTACGAAAGAAATGATTGCAGATATTTTTAAAGAAGTTTTTGTTGGTGCGGAAAAATTAGACTTGCTTATTATAAAGTTAGAATCCGGATACAACATATAGACATTATGTTTTTTTTCCGATGTGACTGGGAAATCTTAAAGATTTCTCCCTCTGGTCGAAATGACAATTTAGGATTACAAATTGTTGATGAATGTTAATTGAGTTTGCTGTTATAATAATTTAGTTTTGCAGAAAAAGTTTGATGGGGTTGAGTGAAAAGAGAATTGCCTAATAGTTTAGTGCGGGGCATTCCTTATATGTATTAGTCATACGTCTTATGAAAATAAATATTTTTCTTCTGTTTGTTTTCTTTGTTATTAGCAGTTTAAAAATTGCATTACCTCAATCAAATGCTGACTTAGATAGCACCAACTTTGTAAAATTGTCTAGATTTCGTTTATCATTCGGTTATGTAAATCTTTTGTCTGAAGATAACAACTATACTTTCAGACATCCTTTTTTTAATCTGAGTTTTCGCTCTAGTAGTTTTGATCGTTCTTCCTCTAATTTTAAAGTTAAGATTGCTTTTGAACCAGGTATAAATGGATTAATTATTGCAAATAAAGATTTTTATAATAGTAATAACTTTAGCTTTTACTTTCTTCCCTATGCAAAATTCGGACCTGATATAAGATTAGACAAAAACATATTTTTAGCTGGAAGTGTTGGCGTCGCTTTAGCCACGTATGAAACAAACTTTGCGCCCTTACCATTTATTGGAGTGAATGGTTTTTATTTGTACGAATTAAATCAAAAGTTTTCTATTGAATTAGAAAGTGGCGTTCATACATCCTTTGGGCTGCCACTACTTTTATACATTACAATTGGTATTTCTCTAATTTAATTCATTGGATGTCACGGTGCGACCGTGACAGCCTTAAAATGTTAGTTAGTCCGGCAGCTATTGATTTGAGAGGAGTTTGCGTCTTTCCTCGTGAAGAAGATTTTAACCTAATTTCAAAAGAAATGATTGCGGATATATTTAAAAAAGTTTTTATTGATGAAATAAAATTTGAGTCGGTTTTAAAAAAATTACGACAAGTTTAGTTATCTTGTTAAGAATAACGTGTACTCCACCTTAAAGGTGGGGCACACATTTATTTTTTCCCCTGGCTCATCAAGTGTTCAAAAAATTTCATATTTGGTGAGGTGGAGTTTGAGATTATAATTTTAATTATTGCTGTAAGCGGAACAGAAAGCAGCATTCCAACAATTCCCCAAATGTAACCCCAAACCAGTACAGACATAAGAATAAGGAGAGGATTTAAATTTAATCGTTTACCAAGAATCATTGGTTCCGCAACATTAAAAGCCAATGTTTGAATGCCTGCCATTAAAATCAAAACAAGAATTACTGTTCCAAAAGAATCAAATTGAACAAGTGTGAACAATACAGGAAAAACCAAAGCTGCCGCTGAACCGATAGTTGGAATAAAATTAAAAAGAAAAACAAACAACCCCCAAACTATAGGAAAATCAACTCCTACAAATGATAATACAATTGTGGTTATAATACCTGCAACAAGATTAACCCCAACTTTAGCGATGATATATCTTTGTAT
>DASVGS010000550.1:0-8650 GCA_036379435.1 Ignavibacteriaceae bacterium | reverse complement strand
TACTGTTCCTTCTACAAGTGCTGATTTACCTTTAGCTTCAACAGGAAAAACAATATCACCATCTTTAACTTTTACTTTTACTTTCTGATTTTCAACATCACTTTTCAATTCCATCCAGCATCCGGCCATTGCGCATACTTCAAGAATTTCACCTTCAACCAGAACTGTTTTACCAACATATTCTTCCGGTTGCTCAAGAATTTTTGAAATGCTTGTTTTTTCTTTCAATGAAATTTCTTTGCCGTATTTGTCAGATTGTGAGTATCCCGCGACAGATATAAGCAGAAAAAATATAATTGTGAAATTTTTCATAGTGTCTCCTTATTTTATAAAAATTAAAATTTTATGGTTACTTGTTTTTTAAATTCGATTTTAATCTCTTCCATATCACCTACAACCTCTTTAAAATCTTCCATCGTTTCCGGTTTAGCTGTTTTAAACTTATTAAAAACTTCTTTGTTCTTAATTAATTCCGAAAAATCTATTTTCATCAATGTAACTTTAGATCCTTCAACAAAAGAAGCATCGGTTTCATCAATATCATCATTAAAATTAAAAACTAAATCCATTTTCATTCCATCAAACATCTCAATCATTTTCTGCTCAGCTTGTTCATTAAATGTAGTATCTTGTAATTCAGTTGTTTCTTCAGTCTTTGGCTTTTCTTCCATATCTGGCTGTGGAAAATTAATAACTAATGTTGATGGATTTCCTTTGGTAAAGTTAAATCTCAATAAATCGTCAACTGGTTTTTCTTCTTCAACTTCACCAAGCTCAGCATTATAAGGAATTTTATCCTCAGGACTTGGATTAATCTTTATCTTATTAATATCCTTAAACGAATAAGTAGCTTTAAAACCTTCGAAACCCTTAAAATTTACTTTTTCACCTGAAACATATTTTACCCCGTCACCATAATTGGATTCTTTTGCTTTTAACTCAGTTTCATTAAACATATTAAACTCCTCAGTCTTTGCAGAGTCAAAAGCTGCTGCAAATTCCTTCATCAGATTTATAACTTCGGATTTCATTACAAATAATTCTTCAATTGTTCCGGATCCATCTTTGTTAAGATTTACAGTAGTACTTACCTGCAAACATCCGGATAAAAATAATGATGCAAAGATTGCAACAAAAAAAAGTTTAATGTGTTTCATGTGCTTCCTTAAAATTTATAAAAGATTACTTGCAAGTTCTGCCAGTTCAGAACGTTCTCCTTTTTCCAGATTAATATGAGCATAAAGTTTTTGCCCTTTAAATCTGTCAATTAGATAAGAAAGTCCGTTTGATTGACCATCAAGATATGGATGATCAATCTGATAAATATCACCGGTAAATACTACTTTTGCACCTTCACCGGCACGTGTGATGATGGTTTTTATTTCATGCGGCGTAAGATTTTGCGCTTCATCCACAATAAAAAATATTCTTTGCAAACTTCTTCCACGGATATATGAAAGAGGTTCAATAACAAGTTTTTGCTCTTTAATCATCGTATCAATTGCAGTATGCTGCTTGTCATTTTCAGGAAACTGATCCTGAATTACTTTCAAATTATCCCACAGCGGCTGCATATATGGTGCAAGTTTACTTTCAACATCGCCCGGAAGATAACCGATATCTTTATTGCTTAACGGAACAATTGGTCTTGCAATAAAGATTTGCCTGTAATGTTTTTTAACAGCAAGAGCACTGGCCAGCGCTAATAATGTTTTTCCGGTTCCTGCTTTACCTGTCATAGAAACAAGCTGGATATTCGGATTGATCAGCGCATCAACAGCAAATGTCTGCTCAGCATTTCTTGGATTAATGCCGTACACATTCGTCTTATCAACCTTAACAATAAATTCTTTGTTTTGGTCAAGATGAGCAAGAACAGAACGATTGGTGTTACGCAAAATATAATACTTATTAGATAATGCTTCTCCATTTAACTTTTTTAAATAAGGTTTTGCCGGTACCTGATATGGCGGCTGGAAGAGTTTTACCAATAGATCATCATCAACATTCTCAACAATCCCCTTTCCGCTGTAAAGTTCCTCTATACTTTTAACTCTGTCTGTTGTGTAATCCTCAGCTGGAATACCAAGTGCCTTGGCTTTCATACGAAGGTTTACATCTTTTGTAACAAGAATAACCTGGGATTTTGTTTTTAATTTTTCCTGCCATTCATAAGCAACACTTAATACTCTATGATCCGGGGTATCATCTCTAAATGCATCGCGTATCGCTGGTGCTAATCCTTTTGATATTGCAATGCGCAGTTTGCCCCTTCCCTTTCCCATCGATATACCGCCATTAAACAATGCCGAACCTGTAATTGAATCGAGGATCCGGGCAAATTCACGAGCATTAAGATTTATTACCTGGCTTCCCCTTTTGAAGTGATCAAGTTCTTCAATTACAGCAAGCGGTACAATTACATCATTTTCCTGAAACATATTTATTGAAGCTGCATCGTGAAGAATAACGTTTGTATCAAGCACAAAAGTTTTAGGAGTTTTTTTTGCAGAAGAAGGATTTTTTTTGGTTGTCATGTTTTTTGAGGAAAGTTTGTTTTATTGATATAAATGCCTGCAAGAAATGTTGTAAACATTTCCCGGGAGTGATTTGCTATTATTTCAAATAGATAAATGATAATATTTTATTTTTAAGAATTCTCTGCAAAGATTTGAATTAAGATGATCAATTTCAAGCTAAACAAAAATTAGAATGGAGTAGCATATTTATTAAAGATTGTTATATATTTGACCATAAAAATAAGAATGCCATTGCTCAAAAACTATTTAAAATATTTTCTCGATTTTAAGTCTCAAGCCACTTTAGGAGTGGCTATTTTTTTATCTGAACTTTAGTGGTTCGATGTTTTAGCAGCTGATTCTTATCAGTACTGAATCACTAAAGCACATAACAAACACAAAATATTATGAACAAAGAAAAAACAAAAGCAAAACTAATTCTTGAAGACGGAAGTGAATTTTCAGGTTATAGTTTTGGATATCAGGGAAATACAAACGGTGAAGTTATTTTTAATACCGGTATGGTTGGTTATCCTGAAACAATGACAGACCCATCCTACCGGGGGCAAATCTTGGTTTGTACTTTTCCGCTTATCGGAAATTACGGAATTCCATCCAGTGAAAAATTAAATGGTATGTTAAAGAATTTTGAGTCCGATAATATCCATTGCCGTGCTTTGATTGTATCTGATTATTCATTTGAATATTCACATTGGAATGCCGAACGGTCATTATCAGATTGGATGATTGAAGAAAAGATTCCCGGTATTTATGGAATAGATACGAGAATGCTTACACGAAAACTCCGTGATAAAGGTACAATGCTTGGTAAGATTATTATTGATGATAAACCCAATATCGACCTGCCTGCCGAACAGCCAGGTTTCCAGGATCCAAATAAAACAAATCTAGTTGCAGAAGTTTGCGTTAAAGAAGTTGTGGAGTACAGTACAGGAAGTCAAAAAATAATCCTTGTTGATTGTGGAACAAAAAACAACATCATTCGTGCATTTCTTGGCAGAAATATCTCAGTAATTCGTGTTCCTTACGATTATGATTTTACAAATATGAATGCAAACGGGATTGTAATTTCAAATGGACCCGGTGATCCCAAACTAAATACAAAAACTATTGAGCATGCAAAAATTGCTATGAAATCTAACAAGCCAATTCTCGGAATTTGTCTTGGCTCGCAAATACTTGCATTAGCTGCAGGTGCAGATACTTATAAATTAAAATATGGCCATCGTGGGCACAACCAGCCTTGTAATGAACTTGGAACAAAACGCTGCTACATAACTTCACAAAATCATGGCTATGCCGTAGATTCAAAAACTTTAGCACAGGATTGGCGAGAGTGGTTTGTGAACGATAATGATGGAACCAACGAAGGAATAATTCATATATCAAAACCATTTTTTGCTTCACAGTTTCATCCGGAAGCTTCTCCCGGTCCGGATGACAGCGAATTTATTTTTGATATGTTTGTTAGAGCGTTAAAATGATGATAATGTCCTCCCGAGCTCGTTTCGGGATCTCCAATAATTTTAGACATATGCCGAAACAAGTTCAGCATGACAAAGTGAGAAAAGGAATATGATAAAAAAAGGCAAACCAAAAAAAGTTTTGATACTTGGCAGCGGTGCATTACAAATAGGGCAGGCCGGTGAATTTGATTATTCCGGCTCACAAGCCATTAAAGCACTGAAAGAAGATGGGATAACAACTGTACTTGTTAATCCAAACATCGCCACAATTCAAACATCAGAAAATTTTGCTGATAAAGTTTATTTCGTTCCTATTAAAACTGAATTTGTTGAAAAAATAATTATAAAAGAACAGCCCGATTCAATTCTACTTCAATTTGGAGGTCAAACAGCTTTAAATGTTGGTGTGGACTTATACGACAAAGGTATTTTACAGAAGCATAACATTAAAGTACTTGGAACTCCTGTTGACACAATTAAAGATACTGAAGACAGATTGTTATTCAGTGATCGTGTTGCAGAAGTTGGATTAAAAGTTGCACGGAGCAAAACGGCAACAACCGTTGATGAAGCAATTAAAGCTGCCGAAGAAATCAATTTTCCCGTAATGGTTCGAATTGCTTATGCTCTTGGCGGATTAGGTTCCGGAATTGTAAACAATAAAGAAGAGTTAACTGAAAAAGCACGAAGAGCATTTTCATTTACAAATCAAATTTTGATTGAAGAATCTCTTTATGGCTGGAAGGAAGTTGAATATGAAATTGTTCGTGATAATTATGATAACTGTATTACAATCTGTTCAATGGAAAATATCGATCCAATGGGAATACATACCGGAGACAGTGTTGTAATTGCACCCGTTCAAACACTATCTGCAAAAGAAAATTTTAAACTTCGGTCGATCGGAATAAAATTAATCCGACATCTTGGGATTATTGGTGAGTGCAACATACAATATGCACTTGATCCAAACTCTGAAGATTATAGAATAATAGAAGTTAATGCGCGATTAAGCAGAAGTTCAGCACTTGCATCAAAAGCTACCGGATACCCGCTTGCATTTATCGCAACAAAACTGGCGCTTGGTTATGCACTTAATGAAGTGGTAAATATCATAACACAAGAAACATCAGCAAACTTTGAACCCGCACTTGATTACGTTGCTTTAAAATTTCCCCGCTGGGATTTACAAAAATTCCAACAGGTAAGCACACAGCTTGGATCTGAAATGAAATCTGTCGGCGAGGTTATGTCACTCGGAAGGAGTTTTGAAGAAGTTCTGCAAAAAGCAATACGTATGCTAGATGTGGGTTTGCAGGGATTTATCGGTAACGAATTAAACTTTATAAATCTTGATAAAGAATTATCTGAACCGACTGATAAAAGAATTTTTGCGATTGCCGTTGCACTTAAACACGGGTATTCTGTTGATAGGATTCATGATCTTACAAAAATCACTAAATGGTTTTTGTTTAAGATGAAAAACATTGTTGATCTTGAAAATTATATCGCAAATAAAAAGATAAAAGATTTTGATTCCAATTTGATGCGCCATTTAAAACAAAATGGATTTTCAGATTATCAGATTGGCAAACTTACAAATACGACTGAACTTGAAGTTCGTGATTATCGTAAATCATTAAATGTAATTCCTGTTGTTAAACAAATTGATACAATGGCTGCAGAGTTTCCTGCTCAAACAAATTATCTTTACTTAACATATCACGGAGTTGAAAACGATATTTCTCTCGGCGAAAAAGATCAGATAGTTGTACTTGGCAGCGGTGCTTATCGCATTGGCTCTTCGGTTGAGTTTGATTGGTGTTGTGTTAATGCAGTTAATCAGGTTAACAAGAGCGGATACAAATCGATTATGATAAATTGCAATCCCGAAACAGTAAGTACGGACTATGATATTTGTGACAAACTTTATTTTGAACAGTTAACTTTTGAGCGTGTACTTGATATTTATGATTTAGAAAAACCGCGCGGCGTAATTGTTTCAATGGGTGGACAGGTTCCCAATAACCTTGCTATGAAGCTTCATCACGCCGGATTAAAAATTATTGGAACTTCACCAGAGCAGATTGATAATGCCGAAAGCCGCCATAAGTTTTCTAAAATTTTAGATACTATTGGTGTTGATCAGCCTGAATGGCAGGAAGTTACCACTCTGGCAGATGCAAAAAGGTTTGCACATAAAGTTAATTATCCTGTTTTAATACGGCCAAGTTATGTTCTTAGCGGCGCCGCAATGAGCATCGTGTTAACTGAAGATGAACTGGAATTGTATCTTAAAAAGGCTACAGAATTAAATACAGAACATCCGGTAGTTATTAGTAAGTTTATAACCGATGCACGTGAAATAGAAGTTGATGCCGTTGCAACTGAGGGCGAACTTTTTTGTTATGCGATTGCCGAACATGTTGAAAATGCCGGCGTTCATTCCGGCGATGCCACCATAGTATTACCGCCACAACGCACTTACCTGGAAACAATGCGCAAAGTAAAAATGATTACTCGTGAAATAGCCCGCGAATTGGAGATCACAGGTCCGTTTAATATCCAGTTTATTGCAAAGGATAATGAAGTAAAGGTAATTGAATGCAACCTTCGTGCTTCCAGAAGTTTTCCGTTTGTATCAAAAACTCTTAAAATAAATTTTATAGAAATTGCAACACGTTTAATGCTTGGTGAAAGAGTTCCCAGAATAGATAAATCTTCTTTTGATCTTGATTATGTTGGCGTTAAAGCTTCTCAATTTTCTTTTACAAGATTAAAAGGTTCCGATCCGATTACCGGTGTAGAAATGTCATCGACTGGAGAGGTTGCATGTCTTGGTGATGATTTTAATGAAGCATTTCTTAAAAGCCTGCTTGCGATTGGACAAAGAGTGCCAACAAAAGGAGTTTTACTTTCTACAGGTACACCAAAAAATAAAGCTGAACTGATTGATGAATTAAAAATTCTGCAAAAGATGGGCTTAAAGTTTTTCGGAACAAAAGGAACTTCGGATTTTTATAAAGAAAATGGCGGACTTGATATTAAAGTTCTTTATCGTCCTTTTGATAATCAGGAACCAGGCATTTTAAGTTATATGGCAAATGGTGATATTGATCTTGTAATTAACATTCCAAAAACTTCTGAAAAAGTTGAACTTGACAGTGATTACATTATAAGAAGGAAGGCTGTTGATCTGAACATCCCTCTTTTCACCAATGTACAAATTGCAAAAAGATTTGTTAAAGCATTAAAAAACTATAAACCATCTGAACTAAAAATGAAAAGCTGGGATGAATATGAATAATCTAAAATCAAAATCAGACTAAATATTTTCAGGTGTTTAATATTATCAAATATATTTTTTATTGATAGCACTGCAATTTTTTTTGATTAATAAATTAATATTTAAACTGGGCTGTTGTATCTTGTCATATGAAAACTAAATTAAAATTATTACTGGTAATTGCTCCAATTTGCTCAATACTTTTTATTGGATGGGGAAATGTTGGACATAGAATTATTAATACTAAAACCATACTTTCGGTAACTCCTGCTTTAAGTTTCTGGGGAAGCTGGTCTGATTCACTTGCTGCTCACGGTTCTGATGCAGACTATCGAAAGTCATCTGATCCAACCGAATATCCAAAGCACTTTATTGATATAGATAATTATCCTGAGTTTAATCAAACAGGATACATCTCTCAGAATTTTGATTCATTAGTTCAGATGCATGGGTACACATTTGTAATGGATCAGGGTGTATTGCCTTGGGCAATCATGAAAACACTCGATTCACTTCAATCTGCATTCCAGAATAATCAATTTAATAAAGCAATGTTGTTTGCTGCTGATCTTGGGCATTATATTGGTGATATGTGCATGCCTCTTCATCTCACCAGAAATTATAATGGACAATATACCGGTCAAACAGGGGTACACAGCAGATTTGAATCTACAATGATTAATTATTATAACAGTCAGATCTCTTACTCCGGCGATAGTTTGATTTACATAAGTAATATTTCTGATTTTGTTTTCAATCTTTTATATAATAATTACAATTATGTTGATTCAGTTTTAAAAGCAGATAGTACAGCAAAAGCATTTGCAGGCAACACATCAAGTTCAGCTTACTATGCAAAAATGTGGGAGCTTAGCAAAGGATTTACAACTAAACTATTTAAAAATGCTTCATACAAATTAACCTGTTTAATTTATACAGCCTGGTTGAATGCCGGAAGTCCTGTCTCCATCAAAGATGACGTGAATTTCCAACTAACAATCGCCTTTAACTTATATCAGAATTATCCCAACCCGTTTAATCCAAGTACAAAAATCAGATTTGTCATTTCGAACGTAGTGAGGAATCTTAAAGATTTCTCGTCGCAAGCTCCTCGAAATGACGATGCCATCGTTACATTAAAAGTTTATGATGTGTTGGGTGAAGAAGTTACAACTCTTATAAACGAATACAAACCTGCAGGAAATTATGAAGTTGAATTTGATGCATCACACTTATCATCAGGAATTTATTTCTACAAACTTCAGGCAGGTTCATTTGTTGAGACTAAGAAAATGATCCTCCTCCGTTAATACTATAGTAGACAGGTTTTACTGAGATGAGTTGATAATGTTCTTAGA
>DASVGS010000549.1:0-3879 GCA_036379435.1 Ignavibacteriaceae bacterium | reverse complement strand
GGCCACAGCAGTTATCGGCTTACTGATAGAGGCAATTCTGTACAATGAAGAATTAGTAACTGACACATTATTTTCAATATCAGATTTTCCCTCAGATTTAAGCCATACAATTTCACCTTTATCTAATATGCCTGCTGATATAGAAGGAATGTTTTTATTTTTTAGATAATCAATTAGATATTCATCAAGTATTTTGTTTCGATTTTCCTGTGAGAATGAGATTGAATTAATCAAACATACTAACAGGATTAAAAAAGAAAACTTATGTGAATACTTGTTCATTTATCTATTAGTTTTTTATTCAAATATTAATGGCAAAAAAAAGGGCTGAAGAAATCAGCCCGAAAAATTATTTAATTGGAACCCGTTTTTCTATAATGTTATCAATCAACTTGTACGATTTCGCTTCTTCAGCAGTCAAGAAGTAATCTCTATCACAATCTTTTGTTATTTGCTCAACAGTTTTACCGGTATGATGAGCAAGAATTTTATATAACGAATCACGTGTTTTAATTAATTCCTTGGCGTGTATTTCAACATCGGTAACCTGTCCGCCAATTCCCTGAGTCCAGGGCTGATGAATCATAATTTTTGAATTCGGCAATGAAGATCTTTTTCCTTCAGCTCCGCCTGCCAATAACACTGCACCCATACTTGCTGCCATACCTACGCAGATTGTTGATACATCTGGTTTGATAAACTTCATCGTATCATAAATTGCTAATCCAGCAGTTACACTTCCACCAGGTGAATTAATATACATGTTAATATCTTTTTCTGAATCTTCAGCTTCAAGAAAAATAAGCTGAGCAATTGTTAAACTGGCTATATGATCATCAATTGCAGTACCGAGAAATATAATTCTTTCTCTAAGAAGACGCGAATAGATATCCATCCCTCTTTCGCCGCGTCCTGTTTGTTCAATTACATAAGGAACTAACTGATTATATATTTCAATATTATTCATTTGCAGCCTCTTGATTTACTTTTAATTTATCCGGATGAACTTTATTTATTGTGTTATTGGATTTTAAAAATTCAAATAATTTTTGATCCAGTATTCTTTCAGTTTGATTTGTTGATTTGTAATAATTGATCAATTTGTCTAATGGAATGCCTGTCTTTTCAACGTCCTTCTGAGCATATTCTTTTATCTCATCATCGGTTATTGCAATATTTTCATCCTTCTGTATTTTAGTTTTGATCAAGTACCACTTAACTTCATTCTCCGCTGATTTTAACAATCTATTTTTGGTTTCCTCTTTATTAAAAGGATACTTAGATTTTTTAGCCTGATCTTCTTCAGCTTTTACATATTCTTCAAGAATATTATTAACCAGAGTTTTAGGTGGATCAAAATCATTATTCTTGATAATTTCACTTACCAGTTTGCCTCTTACTAACTCTTCATTCCTTTGGTCATAATAGTTTTGAATATCTTTTCTTATTTGATCTTTAAATTCAGCTTCTGTAGAAACTTTATCTTTTGTAACCTTTTTTATCAATTCCTCATTCAATTCAGGAAGTACGATCTTTTTAATACCTGATATATTTACTTTATAATTATAATCCTCTTTATGAACTTCTTCTGTACCGTCTTCAAGTTTATGTTTGTGTTCATCCTTAAAAGAAAATAAAAAACTTTCTCCAACTTTTTTATTTTTAGCATTTTCAACAATCTCTTTAGCAACACCTTCAGAAGTTAAATCGATTTGCATTTTTTCAGGTTTTGCATCCGCGATCTTTTCGCCATTACGTTCTTCAAGAATAATTTCTGCATCAATTATATAATTATTATCCAGAATTTCTTCCGCATCTTCAAGAGTCTTATTTGATTTTAAAATGTAATCTATCTCTTTTTCTACTTCTTCATCATTAACTACAAAATCAGGTATATCAAAAGAAATCCCTTTGTAATCTTTCAACTCCAGTTCAGGAATTGATTCATACTTAACTTTAAAAGATAATTCTTTCCCAGGTTCAAATTTTATATCTGTCATAGTAGGCTGACCGATTGGTTTTAACTGATTTTGCTCAGCAACTTTCCAGAAAAATGAATTAGCTATCTTCTCAGAAGCTTCATACTCTAATGCATCTCCATACATTTTTTTAAGCATTGAAACCGGAACTTTACCTTTTCTGAATCCGGGAACCTGAATTTTTTTTGATTGTTTTTTTACTTCCTCTTCAACATCTTTTTTAATTTCTTCGTATGGAAGTTTTATCTCAACTTCATTTTCCGACGAATTTATTTTTAATACATTATATTCCATAAGAACACTAACCTTTGATAAATTAATTTGCTATGATATGAAAGTGCGAGAACGGGGACTCGAACCCCGACACCTCTCGGTACTAGATCCTAAGTCTAGCGCGTCTACCAATTCCGCCATTCTCGCAATAAATTACTTATTATGATTCAAATCTAAAACAAATAAAGCACTCTAAACTTATATTATTAAATGATTTAAGAATCAAAAAATCGCTCGCAAATATAAACTTATAGGCTTTGTTAAACAAATTGGAGATCTGACCCTAAATAATGGATGTGATATCATATTTTTACGGCAGATAAGAGTTTAATTTCTTATTTTTGATAATATCAAGTTAGCAAACAATTAATAAAAGGATTTGAGGTTCATCTATGGGGTTCAATTATCTTAGGTTTACAAGTCCTGGTTCTGTAAAAAAGCTTAACGAAGATGCAGTTGAAACCGCTGAAATTAATGGCGGTTTATTAGCGGTTTTATGTGATGGAGTTGGTGGTGATAATGGTGGTGAGTTGGCAGCAAGAATCGCATTAAAATCAGCAATTTATTTTTTTTCATTATCCGAAATTGACGATTATTTAGAAAGAATTAAGTTAGCCATTGAAGAATCGAATAAATTTGTTTTGAATCATTCTTCCTCAAGTTTTCCAAATCGGAATATGGCTACCACATTAGAAATAGCTTACTTTAAAGATAACATAATTTACTGGGGCCATATCGGTGATTCAAGAATTTATCATTTAAAATCTAAAAGACTCAATCAGATCACCAAAGATCATTCGCTTGTACAAAAATTGCTGGATGAGGGTTTTATTACCCATAAACAGGCTGCAAATCATCCTCAAAAAAATGTTATTATAAAAGCTTTGGGTGATAATCCTGTAATTGAACCGGATATTAGTAAAATGAAATTAAATATCCATGATGATCATAGATTTTTCATCTGTTCAGATGGCGTATCAAATCTTATCAGCGATAAAGAACTTGAAGAGATATTATTATTAAATGATTTTGATGAAATCAAAAATAGACTTGTTAAGTTAGTAAAAATAAGAGGCGCAGTTGATGATTATTCATTCATTTTAATTGATCCTAAAGTATGATTGGGCGAAGAATACAAAATTATAAAGTCATTTCACTTATTGGCAGCGGTGGAATGGGTGAGGTTTATAAAGCATTTGATGTTAAACTTGAAAGATATGCCGCGCTTAAAATCTTAAGATTAACTGCAACTCACAATGCAACATTTATTGAAAGATTTAAAAGAGAAGCAAGAAATCAAGCCAAACTAATGCATCCAAATATTGTTTCTGTTTATGGTTTTGTTGAAGAGAAGGATGTACTGGGAATTGCAATGGAGTATATCGAAGGGGATACGATTGAAAGTATTATTCATGATAGAGGTAGAATTGAATTTGGTTATGCGCTGGAATTGATCGAACAAATTTTAAAAGGAATTGATTTCGCTCATCAACATGGGTTTATACATCGGGATTTAAAACCATCAAATATTATTCTGGATTTGAATGGAAATCCAAAGATTATGGATTTTGGAATTTCAAAATCCATTGATGAATTAAAATCTATTACTCAACATAATTCCAGACCC
>DASVGS010000548.1:0-6054 GCA_036379435.1 Ignavibacteriaceae bacterium | reverse complement strand
TGAAACTCTCTTTGCCTCTATTACTGTTATTGCATCTTCTTCAGAAACTGTATGCGGGTCGTATTCTTTTTTAAGCGAGTAAAATTTTCCATCGTGTCTTAAGTAGGGACCAAATCTTCCAATAGCAGCTACAATTTCCTTATCTTCAAATGTTCCAACAACTCTTGGAAGTTTAAAGAGTTCCAAAGCTTCATCCAGAGTTATCAACTCCATTTTCTGATCTCTTCTTATTCCTGCGTATTCTGGTTTTGCTTCAGGATCATTCGGATCCGTAAGTTGTGCAACAGGACCAAATCTTGCCATTCGAACTGATACAGTTTTCTTTGTCTTTGGATCAACTCCAAGAATTCTTTCTCCTGATGCCCGTTCACTGTTTTCAGTAGTATGTTCAACTTTTTTATGGAATGGAAAATAAAAATCCTTAAGCATTTTAGGATAACTGATTTTACCCATAGCAACTTCGTCAAGTTCATCTTCAACTTTTGCAGTAAACTGATAATCCATTATTTGCGGAAAGTGTTGATTTAAAAAATCAGTAACAATCATTGCAATATCAGCAGGAAAAAGTTTTCCTTTATCGGCACCGGTAATTTCAGTTTTCTTTTCGTGCTTAATTTCTTTTTTCTTATTCAATGTCAAAACTTTATATGTCCGTTCAGTACCCATTCTTTCATCTTTATGAACGTAACCGCGTTTTTGAATAGTACTGATGGTTGGTGCATATGTAGAGGGTCTACCAATTCCAAGTTCTTCCAGCTTTTTAACCAGGCTTGCTTCTGTATATCTGGCAGAAGGACGGGTGTATCTCTCGGTTGCAACAATCTCTTTCATATCAAGTTTTTGTCCTACCTTTAATGGCGGAAGAATTGCATCATCGCCATTTTCCAGATTTTCTTCATCAGTATCTTCAAGATATACTTTTAAGAAACCATCAAACTTAATTACTTCTCCCTTTGCAGTAAGAATTTCTTGATTGCCGGATATTTTTATTTTTGCAGTAGTACGTTCAATTTCAGCATCACTCATTTGTGAAGCAATTGCGCGCTTCCAGATCAGTTCATATAAAGCCTGCTCATCTTTTGGACCATCAACGGTTTCTTTATTAAAATCGGTTGGACGGATTGCTTCGTGAGCTTCCTGTGCGGATTTAGATTTAGTTTTAAATTGTCTCCGGTGAAGATATTCTTTACCATAATCTTGTTTTATAGTTTGCTCTGCTGCATCAATAGCAAAGTCTGAAAGATTAACTGAATCAGTTCGCATGTATGTAATTTTTCCAGCTTCATAAAGTCTTTGTGCAAGCAGCATGGTTCTTGAAACAGAGTAACGTAATTTTCTGGCAGCCTCCTGTTGTAAAGTAGAAGTTGTAAATGGTGCTGCGGGAGATCTTTTTACAGGCTTCTTTTCAACATCATCAACAATAAATTCTGATTTAGCACATTGTGTTAAAAATGTTTCGGCTTCTTTTTCATCTTTTAAGAACCTTGCAAGTTCAGCTTTAAGATTTGTCTTATTCCCTTTTTCATCTTCAACAATAAAATGAGCAACAACTTTAAATCTTGGTTCAGGAACAAATGAATCAATTTCACGTTCACGCTCAACAATCAATCTAACTGCAACAGACTGAACCCTGCCTGCGGAAAGTTTAGATTGCACTTTTCTCCATAGAATACCTGAAACTTCAAACCCAACCAGTCTATCCAAAATTCGTCTTGCCTGTTGTGCATCAACAAGATTATAATCTATTTTCCTTGGGTTTTTGATTGCATTTAGAATTGCTGTTTTTGTTATTTCATCAAAAACAATGCGCTTTATTTTCTTCTCGTCCAATTCCAATGCTTCTTTAAGATGCCAGGATATTGCTTCACCCTCACGGTCCTCATCAGTTGCAAGCCAGACTGTCTCAGCTTTTCCAGAAAGTTTTTTTAATTCGGTTACTACTTTCTTTTTATCTTCGGGTATCTTATAAATTGGAGTGAAGTCATTTTCAATATCAACACCCTTATCCTTTTTTACAAGATCGCGGATGTGACCATAGCTGGAGGTAACGGTGAAATCCTTACCTAAATATCCTTCAATTGTTTTTGCTTTTGCGGGAGATTCTACAATAACTAAGTTTTTTGCCATTATATTTTCTTTTATTCATCTTAAACAATTTTTGCAATATAAGATGATTAAATAAGATCACTCCTCGATATAGCCCGGAGCGACTAAATTTATTTATTATTTATATTATCATACTGAGCACTTTCGAAGTATGATAACTGTTTTTATCAATTCAAATTAAGAATTTCAAGAGTTTTATTGAATTATGTTCTATAATTTGAAAAAACGCTTGCAAATTAACCGATAAAAAAAATAAAAATAAAGTTAATTTAGTGAGCAATATCATTTAATTATCAATTAAATCGTTTTTATGAATAAAAATTTAATAATATTTGATAAGCAAATCACAATAATTGATTGAATTGACAGCAAAGCATTATTTAAATATAATTTTAAAGATTTTAGCAATACCATTTATTGTTCTTATTAAAATTTATCAATTAGTTATATCTCCATTATTCCCATCATCTTGCAGATATACGCCAACCTGCTCGCATTATACACTGGAGGCATTAAAAAAATATGGATTGTTAAAAGGCGGTTGGTTAGGGGTAAAAAGAATTTCACGTTGTCATCCATGGGGAGGAAGCGGATACGATCCTGTTCCCTGAACAAAATTAGCATGAGTAAAAAAAACCCGAAAAAAAAAACATCGTTTAAAAAAAAATTATATCGCATCTTTAAATGGCTGTTTAAGTTTGCAATATTATTTTTTATCACATCTGTACTTCTTGTTTTTTCCATGAGATGGATAAATCCTATAACCAGTTCTATAATGATTCAAAGACAAATATCGGGATTGTTTAAGGGCGAATTTGAATTTATTAATTATCACTGGGTTAATTACGATGATATTTCCAGATTTATGCCGATAGCTGTTGTGGCGGCTGAAGATCAAAATTTTCCGAATCATTTTGGATTTGATTTTAAACAAATAGAAAAAGCGCTTAAAGAAAATAAAAGAGGACGGCGTGTTAGAGGGGCCAGTACAATAACCCAACAGGTTGCTAAAAATTTATTTCTGTGGGAAGGTAAAAGTTTTGTTAGAAAGGGAATCGAAGCTTACTTTACATTACTGATCGAACTACTGTGGGATAAACAACGAATACTTGAAGTCCATTTGAACATAGCAGAAATGGGTGATAAAATTTTTGGAGTTGGAACAGCAAGCGTGGTTTATTTTAAAAAACCAGCTTCAAAACTAAGTATGTCACAGTCCGCACTGTTAGCTGCCGTCTTACCCAATCCTAAAAAATATTCCGTGCTCAGACCATCAGGGTACATAAGAGGAAGACAAAACTGGATTATTCGTCAGATCAATTCTCTTGGTGGTCCGGATTATCTAAAAGATTTATGATTATTTTTTTTGATTTGGATTAAATCTGGTAAGATGAATGAGCTAACAAAAATTATTTTGCCGGATAGTTACTCCGGCAAATTAATTAAATTTTATTTAAGTGTGCCTTCTTCAGCAGCTTTTTTAAGTTCATCACTTGCATAAATTGCAATCTCTACTCTTCTGTTAAGTTTTTTTCCCTCAACAGTATCATTAGAGGCTATTGGCTCGGTTTCACCCAATCCAATTGTAGAAATACTTGATGGACTAACTCCCTGCAAGATTGCATAATCTGCAACTGACTTAGCTCTCTTTTCTGATAATGTTTGGTTGTACTTTTCTGTACCATCAGAATCCGTGTGTCCGGTTACAAGAATATTAGAACCAGGATATTTTTTTAATATATCAGCTAATCTTTTAATATTTGTTTTCGCTTCCGGCTGCAGGGTTGCTGAATCATAACCGAATAAGATACCTGAATCGAAAGTAATTGCAATTCCTTCACCAACTCTTTCAACTTTAGCGTTTTCCAATTCTTTTTCTAATTCTTCTGCTTGCTTATCCATATGGTTACCGATTAATGCACCGGCAGTTCCACCAATTACAGCACCTAAAACAGCACCAAGGGTTGTGTTACCTAATTGCTTCCCGATTACTCCACCAACCACACCACCGCCGACTGTACCTATTGCACCGCCTTTAACTGTATTGCTTGCACCGCATCCGGCTAAAATAATTGAAGCGGAAATTGCTAAAACAAAGAAAACATTTTTAAATTTATTCATACTTACCTCTGTTATTAATAAATAATTATTTTAAGAAAATGATACACTTACACCGGGTATTAATCCCATCTTAATATTCACGGTTTTTAATTTAAACTCACCTAATTTAATTGTGTCAGAATAATCACTGGCTCTAAAAAGACTTTTTAAAACCAACGTTGCAATTCTACTATCCTGTGCTTTATTAAAGACATTAATTCGTTCAGATATCGGGATTAGATCTAAACACTTAAAAGTTATACTGATATCGGGAGGCAGTGCTATGCTTGCATTAATACTATTTAGCTCATATCCTGCCTCTTTGAAAAGACTATTGAATTTTCCAAGAGATTCAAGTATGGTTTTTAATTTTTCTGATGTGGCGTCCTTAAATTCGCCTATCATTTCTTTTCGCTCATCATCCCATAAATTTTCAGTTAAATCAACAACCTTTTCCTTAAACATAGCCGTTGATGCCTTTGCTCTATCTAAAATACTTTCTTCCATATTGTTTATTTAGTTGATTAATAAAAAGTAAACTTCCTACGTAAATTAATTATTTTGAAACGTTTTTACCAGCAACGCTATTATAAACAAAACCCGCTAATGCTGCACCAATAATCGGAGCCACCCAAAATAACCATAATTGTGATATTGCCCAGCCGCCAACAAATACTGCAGGACCAGTGCTTCTTGCAGGATTGACAGATGTATTTGTAACCGGAATACTAATCAGATGTATAAGTGTAAGGCCTAAACCGATTGCTATTGGGGCAAATCCTTTTGGAGCTCTTTCATCTGTGCTGCCGAGAATAATAAATAAAAACATAAAAGTCATTACAACTTCTGATACTAAAGCAGATGTTAAATTATAACCACCCGGTGAGTGTTCAGCATAACCATTTGATGCAAGACCACCGTTTATATCAAATCCAGATTGTCCACTTGCAATAAGATATAATATTCCTGCACCAGCAATAGCGCCCGAAACTTGTGATACTATATAAGGAATTACATCATTGGTTTTTACTCTTCCGCCAGCCCATAAACCAATTGTTACCGCCGGATTAAGATGACAACCCGAAACATGTCCTATAGCATACGCCATAGTAAGTACTGTTAGTCCAAATGCAAGGGCAACCCCAACAAATCCGATACCTAATCCTGGAAAGGCTGCCGCAAGTACTGCACTTCCACAGCCGCCCAAAACCAACCAGAACGTACCAAAAAACTCTGCCATTAATTTGTTAGATAAGGTCATAGCAATTCTCCTGATTTATGGATAAAAATGTACAGTTAATACTTATGGAATACTATAAAAAAATCAGTAGCTGTTTATAAAAAGATAAATATTTTAAAACAAATACATCCTGAAAATAATTATGTACCTAACTTATCACTTTAAACTGCTAATGATTTAATCGAACAATTATGAAATACTTTTTAGAATGCAATTTTAAGGATTAGGTATTTTTAATTGCTGTCCAACCTTAATCATATCAGGATTAGTAAGTTGATCTTTATTTGCATTAAATATCTGCATATACTTATTTGAATCTTTATAATAGTGCTTAGAAATTTTACTTAAATTTTCACCGCTTTGAACAATATGCAAATGATAATAATCAGTATTTAAAACCTTAAGATCAGCAGTAACTTCTGATTGTCCTTCACCGCCAACCTCTTTTATTTTATCCCATATTCTGTTTTTCTCGTATTGTGTATTAACTGTTCCTGACAACTTTAATTTTCCGCCGTCTTCAGAAACATTAAATCCCTGAGGACTTAGTTCCTGTGTTAATGCTAAAACTGATTTATATTTATCTTGTAAATTCATTATATCACCCT
>DASVGS010000547.1:0-2045 GCA_036379435.1 Ignavibacteriaceae bacterium | reverse complement strand
CCGGATAGGAGAAATGCGTAGGCTGATTCCTCCATAACCCCTTGTTGCTAAAGGATTTGTTTGTTAATGAAATTTTAATATCTTCAGTGGGTAAATTCAAAAACATTCGTATATTGGAGCGTTGCCTGCTATACGTGGACTCTAAAATTCAAAGCGATAAAGGCTTTTAAAATTCATCTATACTGAAATTTTGACTTTTAAACTGTCATTTTTTTGTTGCTCTACGACAGATTTTCATTTTCCTTAGCTAAATATTGCAGTGGCACAAGACTTGATTTTCATTTTTCAAAATTATTTATTAACCATTAAAAAGGAGGTAACTATGACACTTGTAAAAAGAAATGGAAGCCTGCTAAATCAAATGCCAGTGCTTTTTGACGATTTGTTCAATCGGGATTTGTTTAATTGGGGAAACTTAAATTTCTCTGACACCAACACTACAATTCCTGCAGTTAACATTAAAGAAACTGCCGAGAATTATGAAGTGGAAGTGGCGGCACCCGGTATGACCAAAAAAGATTTCAAAGTTGAACTTGACGGAAATTCCCTGACAATCAGTTCCGAAAGAAGCAATGAAAGAGAAGAGAAAGACGATGAACGCTATTCCCGTAAAGAATTTAGTTATCAATCTTTCCAAAGAACTTTTACTTTACAAAATGATGTAGTGGATATTGATAAAATCCAAGCAAAGTACGAGAATGGCTTATTGCATCTTCTAATTCCAAAAAAAGAGGAAGCAAAACAAAAACCACCAAGGCTTATTCAAATTTCCTAAGTAACAACTTCCTCATTTCAAGAGTTGCCTTATATAAAAAGGCAACTCTTGTTGTTTAGTTTAAACTGTTTTCTAAATGGCTTTGCTTACAACAATAATAAATTTTGAGGAACTTTTAAAAAGCATTGTAATAGTAATAATGCTTCTTACAATTTTATTAATCGGGCTATTATTAGAAAGATTAAACTAATCCTATTTTGTTGCTTACATCATTGTCGGAATACTTTTAGGACCAATTCAACCAAGTTAAATAATATTGTATGGAAAGACAATTTTATATAATGATAACATTAAAAACACATAAGGGGCATGAAAGCTTTGCAAAATTCTTTATAGGAAACAATCGCCATCGTGCTTACGAAATATTCAAACAGTTAAAAGGTTCCCATAATGTTAGCGACGAAAATATTCTATATTTTGACTTTATGGAAACAGAGAAAGGATTACCTGTAAATCTTGATTTTATCACTTGTACACTAAATCAATTGGCTGAGAATTGCCGCATCATCACAAAGGAGTTATTCATATCAGAAAATTTTGGAAGCCCCTAACCAGTTATTATGGTTTATGTGACATAATATGCCAAGTGCTTGACAATGTACAGCAGGCAACAATCGCATTGGCAATAGCAGGGCTGACGTGCATTTCATCAGCTTTTTGTTCGCTATTGGGCAGCAGTCCAGGCTGAAAATTCCTTGATGAGCTTTTGTACATTTTCTGTACTTTTAGTTCTTTATTGAGCTTTGGTTCTGGGCAGAAAGTTAATTGAATGCCCTGCCATCGCCAATGCGTACCGTTACCAGCAAGGCTAAACGATTTCACATTTTACAACACACTTTATAGACGACATGACTGAACTTCAAAAAAATTATCTCGAAATGTTGAGAGAGGAGGAAAAGGAAAAATTGGTAAACAATGCTGACACAATATCTTCTTTCAAAAAGTTCATGGCCCAAAAGGGTGTTATGTTGACAGACGAAAATTTTAAATATTTTCAAACTATCGGAATTGTAGCAACATTTCCAAATATTGTAAGCTATTTACATCCAGGTCTTGTAAATGATAAAGAAGGTTTGCTTAACTTCAAAAATTTGTGCCAGTATTTTGAGAGAAAACGCTTTCTTAATGGCTACTTATTTGGAGACAATTTTATGCTAATGGCTCATCCTTATTTTAGACGAGGATTTCATAGAGCAAATAATTATGGCCCCAGGTTTGTTGAACTATTTTGGAACTATGACAATCCCAATATTGACACTTATATATCACT
>DASVGS010000546.1:0-4491 GCA_036379435.1 Ignavibacteriaceae bacterium | reverse complement strand
GTATTTTTTGTTTAATAATAAGGTTAATTAGTATTAAACAAATATTTCCTTGAAAAGATGACAAAGATTTATAAAAACAATCCATTCATAACAGCTGTTTTAATTTTTGTTATCATACTTAATCTTACTTCTCTCTATTATCTCAAATACCTTAATCAAAACCTGAAATTAAATGAATTTAGTTTTTTAAGTTTTGGCAATTTATTAAATCTGTTCTTTGCTTGTTCACTTCTAATCGGAATCGTAATTCTTGCATTCAAAAATAAAAAAAGTCTGGATCTAAAAACTTTTTATATTTTATTTGTAATAAATCAAATTTCTTTACTTCCAATATTTGGATTTAAAATTATAACACCGCCATTCAGGAATATCTATCTGCTTGGACAAACAGGTGATAAATTGTTGATTGGCGGATTATTTACTTTTTATGCATTCACTTATCTTGTTATGATTTTTCTGATTTGGCTGAATATAATTAAAACCAAAAACATTTTACTTGTAAGATCAATGTTTAATGCTGCATTATCGATGATGTTTATTTTGGTACTGGTATTTTTCTTCATTACAGGTAAAGAAGCAGGATTTAATAAAATCAAAATAAGCAATGAAAAGAATAATGTGGGAGTAGTTCTGGGTGCAGCTGTCTGGAAAGGTAATATTCCAAGTCCTTCACTTGCAGGCAGAGTTGATAAAGCAATTTCTCTGTTTGAACAAAAAAAAATATCAAAAATATTTCTAACCGGCAGTAATGCCCCCGGTGAAATGAGCGAATCAGAAGTTGCATATAACTATCTGAAAGCTAAAAATATAAACACTAAAGAAATTTTTACGGAAAAAGAAACTAAATCCACTAACGAACAAATCCGTTACATAAAAAATAATTTATTAACGGAAAGATTTAATGTAATAGTGATATCTGATGCTTATCATTTAGTTAGAATTCTTGAAATTGCTAAATTTCATAATATAAAAATTCAAGTTGCTGCTTCAGAACTTTCTCAAAGATTTGAAAAAGCATTATACAATAAAATTAGAGAAGCTTTAGCATTAACCGTATTCTGGTTTTTTGCAATTTAATTAAATAAATATTCTGGAGAATAAGATGTCCGTTGCTTTTAAAAGAAGGATTGTAAGAGAAAAAGTTTTACAAATACTCTATGCTTATGAAATGAATAATGAAAATTTACTGGCACTTACACAAAGTATGTTAGGTGATGTTGAAGATGAACATGATAAAAAATTTGGTGAAGATCTTGTGAATCGAGTTTTAATTAATAAAAAAGAACTTGATAGTAAAATCGAAGAACGCGTTAGCAATTGGGAAATGGGTCGTATCGCACTAATTGATAAATTACTTTTACGAATGACCATTTGTGAACTTCTGCATTTTCCTGATATTCCTCCAAAGGTTTCTATTAACGAAGCCATCGAAATTGCTAAAGATTTTAGTACAGCTGGTAGTGGCAAATTTATAAATGGGATTCTGGATGCAATTCTTGCTGACGAAAAATCCTCCGGCAGATTAGTTAAAACAGGCAGGGGATTGGTTGATGAAACTTTAGCTAAAAACCGTCACAAAGCTAATTGATGACAGGCAAGAAAAAAATATTTATCTGGACACTTTTTGATTTTGCAAATACTTCATTTTCAATTGTTGTTGTTACATTTCTTTACGCAGTATATTTTAAAAAAGTTGTAGCACAAGGCCAGCCTGTTGGTGATCTCTACTGGTCATTGGGGACAAGTATTGCCATGATAATAACTGCAATAATCTCACCGATTCTCGGTGCAATAGCAGATTACTCAACCGGGAAAAAAAGATTCTTATTGTTTTTTACACTGCTTTGCATTGCAGCCACTTCCTCTCTCTATTTTATAGGAAGCGGAGACATATTTCTTGGTGTTTTTATTTTCATTTTAGCTAATGTTGGATTTGAAGCCGGACTGGTTTTTTATGATTCATTTCTTCCGGAAATAACTGAACCTAAAAATTATGGAAGAGTAAGTGGGTACGGATTCGCGATGGGTTATCTGGGCTCACTGGCAACACTTGCAATTATCTATCCTTTTATCCAGGCAGAAATGATAAAAGAATCATTTCCAGTTTCAGCATTATTCTTCCTGTTATTTGCACTGCCCATATTTATTTATTTAAAAGATAATCGTAAAAAAGTAGCTGAACACGAATCTTATTTTACAATTGGTGTTTCAAGAGTATGGAATACTTTATCTCATCTGAAAAATTATAAAAACCTGGCTACTTTTTTATTAGCCTATTTTTTTTATATAGAAGGAGTTAATACAATTATTTTTTTCTCAGGAAACTATGCAAGTACAACTTTAGGTTTTTCTGAAACTGAATTGTTAATCTTTTTTTTAACCGTTCAAACTACTGCAATTGCTGGCTCGGTTGTGCTTGGAATAATAGCAGATTCAATCGGACAGAAAAAAACAATTATAATAACTCTTGTTATGTGGCTGCTAACTGTACTGATTGCTTATTTAGTTCAGGATAAAACTGGATTTTATGTTGTTGGTTTGATAGCGGGTGCAGCAATGGGTTCAAGTCAGTCCACGAGTAGAAGTATGATGAGCAAACTTACACCCCCTGAAAAGAAAACAGAATTTTTTGGATTTTACTCATTCTTTGGAAAAAGTTCGGCAGTAGTCGGTCCTTTAGTGTTTGGATTGGTTAGTTTTTTATCAGGTGATCAAAGAATGGCCATCATCTCTATCGGATTTTTCTTTGTAGTTGGATTGTTAATATTAATTCAGGTAAAGGATCCTGATGCAATTAAAGAATCATAATATTTTTTCAGCTTGGTTTTGTTTGTAAACCGGAAGCCCAATCAATTTATTAATATCCCAATTAAACATTTTAGTATGCTCTTCACTTCTTACCTGACATTCTGTATAAGCGCAAAATTTACATAACTCAGGCACGCAATAATCAAGATGTATCTTTAAATCAGCATTTGAAAAATCCTTTTGCAATTCAGCCTCAATTACATTTTCTTCTTCATGCGTTTGTTTGATGTTAAAATAGTAAGGTAATATCAGATGAAAATCTATAAATACTTTATCACCGGATTGCCAGAATCTTAATTCGTGTATGTCTATCCAATAATTTTTTTTAATTGAGATTAATTTATCCGATAATTTTTTTAACAATTCCGGTTTTACTTCATTCATTAATCCACCGATTGATTCACGAATTAATTTCCATCCTGTAAATAAAATATTCAACGCAATTAATATTGCTATTATGGGATCGAGTATTTGGATACCGGTGATAATAACTAGTACAACAGCAGCGATTACGCCGAAACTTGTTATTGAGTCTGTTAGTACGTGTTTTCCATCAGCCACAAGCGTTAAGGAATTTGTTTTTTTGCCGGTTCGGATAAGAAAATTTCCAAGTAATAGATTAACCATTGAAGCAAACGTTATAACTACCGCACCGATTCCTAATTGTTTAAGTTCAGGTCCGGTAATTATGGCAATCACACCTTCATAGATTATAAAAATCGCAGCTACAGCTATCAGTATTCCCTCAATTCCGGCAGAAAAATATTCCACATTTCCATGTCCGTATGGATGAGATTCATCTGCAGGCCTGGAACTTAAAATAATACTATACAATGCCATTGAAGTAGCCATAACGTGTACGACTGATTCAGCTGCATCAGAAAAAATTGCTGCAGAGCCGGTTATTAAGTATGCCCCAATTTTAAAGATGAACATACTGAAACCAACAACAAGAGAAATGATTGCTGCGCGTTTTCTGATTTTAATCTGATTTACATTTTGATATGTTGCATCCATCTGATTTTAAACCTCTGATAATTTTTTAGCTGCAATTTTTAGAACATCATCATTTTTTGCGAAACAAACACGAATAAGTTTTTCGGTTATGTCATTTTTGTAAAAAGGTGATAGTGGAATTACCGCAACTCCAATTTCTTTGGTTAAATATTCCACAAACTCAAGATCATTTTTATTTGAAATATTTGAATAATCTAATAGCTGGAAATAAGTTCCAAAACAATTTCTTATAATAAATCTTGAATCTTTAATCATTGAAGTGAAGAAATCTCTTTTGGATTGATAAAAATCCGGCAGTGAATAAATATTTTTTTCGTCTTTTAGAAATTCAGCTATTGCTAACTGTATTGGGGTATTTACTGCAAAGACTATAAATTGATGAAATTTTCTGAATTCTTTTGTTAAATGCTCAGGGGCACAGCAATATCCAATTTTCCAGCCTGTTGTATGAAATGTTTTTCCGAAAGAAGAAATTATAAAACTTCTTTTAGCAAGCTCCTCATATTTTGAAAAACTTAAATGAGTTTTGTTGTCGAATATTATGTGCTCGTATACTTCATCGCTAATTAAAATAATATTTGTGTCCTTTACGATTTCTACTAATTGTAAAATATCATTTTCATCAAGAATAGTTCCGGTAGGATTATGCGGTGAGTTAAATACTAT
>DASVGS010000545.1:0-8221 GCA_036379435.1 Ignavibacteriaceae bacterium | reverse complement strand
ATATTTTTTTCTGCAGTAATATTTAATGAAGATCTTAGTGCGATTTCAAGATCTGTAGCTGTTACAGTAAGTAAACCATCTTTTATTTCGAACAGAAAGTTTTCCAATATTGGCATTGGTGTACGCGATGGAACAGCAGGTATAATTTTGGATAAAAGTTTCTCTAAAATTTTGCTGTTTATCTTAAATTCCATATAAAAATTTCTCCTTTTGAAGCGTATAAAAATACGAAAAAACGTTGTAATCTCAATGTAATTTAATACATTTAATTTAAAATCAGCCTCATCTATAATAACTTTTTTTATTAGTACAAAAAGTACAATAGGCAGTAAAAAATTTAGAAGTTAAGCACAACATATTAATAATAAATAAAGATAAATTTTAAATTAATAGTTATAATAAGGATGTTGATATGTTGAAAAACTTTTATTGGTTCTATTAGAGTGTTTAATTAAAATATTTAATAAACACTTAATGTTAATTATAGTATTTATCAATCAAAGGTTAAAAACATATTGCACACAAACAAAGCCTTATAAACAATCTAATATATCTTTACTAACATCTTTTCAACAGTGTTTTGATTGTTAAAGAGCAAAAAAAAGACTCTGTAAAAGAGTCTTAAATTATAATATGGCAGTTATTTTATGAGTGGTTGAGCTCAATTTTATTTCTTATACCATCAATCAATTCTTTCATGGAGATATCAGAGAGTCTCATTTTTTCAATACTATTACAGGCATGAATTACAGTTGAATGATCTCTGCCTCCAAAGTGTAATCCTATAGTTTTAAGTGATGACTTTGTAAGTTCTTTAGAAAAATACATTGCAAGCTGCCTGGCAAGTACTATTTCTTTTTTCCTGGTCTTTTCTCTTATTTTATTTTCAGCAATATTTAAATGATGACACACTGCTTTGCTTATATCATCAATAGTAATGTTAATTTTTCTATCGGTTGCAATTTCTTTTACCGTTCTTTTTGCCAGCTCAAGAGTTATCTCTTTAGAGTTTAGAGAAGCATTGGCAAGTAATTTTATCAAGCTGCCTTCAAGCTCTCGTATATTTGATGTAATACTTTCGGCAATATACTCTAAGATTTCAGTAGATACCTGCATGCCGTACTCTTCGGCTTTGTTTTTAAGAATAGCAATTCTCATTTCAAGTTCAGGCGGCTGTATATCCGCAGAAAGACCCCATTGAAAACGGGAAATTAATCTTTCATCCAGACCCTTTAAATCTTTTGGCGGTTTATCGCTGGAGAGTATAATTTGTTTTCTGGATTGATGAAGAGTATTAAAAATGTGAAAAAACAAATCCTGTGTTTTCTCTTTTCCGGTTAAAAATTGGATGTCATCGATTATTAATACATCCATATTTCTGTAAAATCCAGAAAAATCATTTACCTTATTAGATTGAATTGCTTCAACAAATTCTACAGTAAAAGAATCTGAGGAAAGATATATTACTTTCTTTTCCGGAAATTTTTCTAGAATGCTGTTTCCAATAGATTGAATAAGATGAGTTTTACCTAATCCTACACCACCATAAACAAAAAACGGATTAAAAGAGGTTCCACCAGGATTATCACTAATAGCACCTGCAGCTGCTCTTGCTAACTGGTTCCCTTCACCTTTAATAAAATTATCAAACTTGTATCTGGGGTTTAAATTTGTTTCGTGTTCCGGGCGTTTGTTTTCTATAACTTTTACTTTATTGTTATCAACAATAGAGTTCTGTTTAATTATTTCTTCTTTTTGTTCCTGTTCATCAGCAATTATATATGATAACTTACCATTAGAACCCAGTACATCAAGTATTGTTTTTTTTACGATAGTGCTAAAGTGTTCATCAATCCATTCCCAAAAAAATTGATTAGGAAGCTGAACCTTTAGATTGTTGTCTACAAGACTTACGGGCCTGATTGGTAAGAACCATGTATTATAAGTCATTAAAGTAACGTTTTCTTTAATGCGGGTTAAACAGTTTTTCCAGACCAAATTAGCGTCTGTGCTGGCGGTCGAAGTAGTAGTTTCCAGGTTAATAAATTTTAGGTTATCCACAATAGTAGTAAGTATAAAAAGCCATTAATAAATAAAAAATAATTTTCTGATATCAAGCTTAAAAACACAAATTAACAAGTTGTTAACATTATCCAGCAGCGGCTAACTTCATAATTTTTAAAGAATTACAAGATATTTTTTCATGTTATCAAACAAACACAGGTAAATTTTACCATCCTTTTTCATTCATCGAGAGTGTGAAACGTTTCCACAACCGAAAGTTATTCACATTTTATAAACATAAAAAGAAGCCCACTAACTTTGTCAAAAAATAGACACAAATCTTATTATCGGCAAGAATTTTTAAATATATTTTTTTGATTTAATAGGTTTATCTTTTTATTTATTTAAGTTTTTATAATCATGCAAAAGATTCAAAAAATAAGTATTTCTTAATATTTGGAACTTATAAGTACAATTAACGTGCTTTTAATTAAAGCATTTAAAGATATTTGTTTGAGATTTGACGCAAGTAGATTCCTAAAATTGTTGGAAAAATTTGAATCTATGTATATTTTTGCAGACTTTATGTAAAAAAGGAGTAATAAAATGAAAAGAACATTTCAGCCAAGCAATAGAAAAAGAAAAAACAAGCATGGCTTTAGAGAAAGAATGAAAACTAAAAACGGTAGAAGAGTTTTAGCGAGCAGAAGAGCTAAAGGAAGAAAAAAACTTACCGTTAGCGATGAGAAATAATTGTTTTGAAAAATTTTTCTTTAACCCGCAATGAGAGGGTAAAAAAGAAAAGAGATTTTGAAAAAGTTTATAGTTCCGACAAGGTACTGTACAGTTCGGGTAAGTTAATTAAAGCCAATTTTTATGTTATTTATGATAACAATAATTCTGGAGTAAAAATTGCAGCAGCAGTATCTAAAAAAGCCGGGAATGCTGTTTGGAGAAACAGAGTAAAAAGATTATTAAAAGAATCATACAGACTGAACAAAAAACCCTTAGTTGAAAAAGTATTAAAGAAAAAAATATTATTACTATTGGTCTTTTCTCCAAACAGATTATCGGATACAGAAAATAAAAAAATATATTTAAAAGATGTTTCTCCAGGTGTTGTTGAACTGATGAGTAAAATTATACAACAGATTTAATAGGTTATTTTGAATATAGTACTTCAAAAAAAAGCCACACTTCTTTGCACCCCGGAATTAATAAAGATTTCTTCAACAGTAATTTAATATCAGAGTTTTATAGATGGACAAGCAAACAACTATTGCATTTATTTTAATTGGAGCTATTTTAGTTCTTTGGTTATACATTAGCGCACCGGATCCAAAACAACAGCCAAAACAAAAAAGCCAGACAACCCAAACACAGGATACCATTGATAGTGTACCCAAAGACAGTATAGTTTTACCAAAGAAAAGCACGGTTGAAGAAAAATCAGAAAAACCTGCTTTTATTAATTCTGATACTCCCGAAGAGTTTATAGTAATTGAAACACAACTTGCTAGAATAGAACTTTCAAATAAAGGCGGTAATTTTAAAAAAGTTTTTTTATCTAAATTTAAAAACTGGTACTCAGCCAATATTAAAGGTACAACAAACTATAATGCAGATGTTCAGCTAATTAATTACAGCAAGGGCGGATCTTACGACATATCTTTTGTATCAACAGACGGAAAAGGAATTAATACAAAAGACATAACATTTACTTCCGATATAAAAAGCAAAACATATAAACTAAAGAACAATGATTCTTTAACAGTTAATTATTCGTTTGAATTGGCGCCGGGACAAATCCTTACAAAAACCTACACGTTTTTTGGTGATAAGTATGAGATAAACAGCACCATTTCTTTTAATGGTTTCAATAATTTAATAAGTAACAATACTTACGACCTGGTTTGGAGCAACGGAATCCGTTCGGTAGAAAAAAATTCTGTTGATGAAGCCAACTACTCAAACGCTAGTGTTTATTATGGAGATGAGCAGGTTATTGTTAATGCTACATCTGCGGGAGAAAAAGAAGTTAAAGAGTTTAGAGGAAGAATAGATTGGCTTACAGTCCGTAATAAATATTTTGCTGCCATAATAATTCCGGATGACCCCAAAAAAGTTGAAGGCGCATATATTGAAGGAACGCATGAAGCAGTCGGTAAAGACGGAATTCATGAAACATATAACGCAAGACTAACACTTCCTTTTCAAAACAAGTCTGTTGAAAAACAATCATTTACAGTTTATATCGGACCTGTAGATTATAAAGAATTAAAAGCCTACGGAAGAAACCTTGTCAAAATAGTAGACTTTGGAAGTTTCTTTGGACTTAAATTTATAGTTAGACCAATTGCAGAATATATTTTACTTCCATTGTTTCAATTTATTAATTCATTCATTCCAAATTATGGAATAGTTCTTATAATTTTTTCAATAATCATTAAGATAGTTGTTTACCCGCTTACGAAATCCAGCTATCAATCAATGAAAAAAATGCAAGCTCTTCAACCAAAAATTACCGAGCTTAAAGAAAAATTTAAAGATGATCCACAAAAAATGAATAAAGAAACAATGAAACTTTATTCTACGTATGGTATAAATCCTGCGGGCGGATGTTTACCAATGTTATTGCAAATGCCAATTTTTGTTGCGCTTTGGGGAATGTTTCAATCTGCAATTGATTTACGTCAGCAGCCGTTTGTTGGATGGATTACAGATCTTTCTCAACCGGATGTCATTTTTCATTTAGGATATAAGTTACCAATAGTCGGAATCCAGGAGATTAGCGGATTAGCATTGTTAATGGGCATTACAACGTTCATTCAACAAAAGATGACGGTTAAAGATCCAAAGCAGCAGGCATTGGTTTATATGATGCCTATTATGTTAACGCTTCTGTTTATGAGTTTTCCATCGGGTTTAAATTTATACTATTTTATGTTTAACGTACTTTCCATTGCTCAGCAATATTATATCAATCATAAAGGCGGAACAGTTGAGCTTGTACCTGTAGCAAACCCTAACAAGAAAAAAGGATTCATGTCCAAATTAATGGAAGCAGCAGAAGAACAGTCAAAGGCTCAGCAGAAGAAAAAGAGATAGAATAATTTTATTGTGTGAGAATCAAATAAAAAGATGAAACCAATGTTAAAAATAGTTTTATTCCTTTTTGTTTTATTTTTCACAAATACCTTTAGTCAATCCAAATACATTCTTAGGTTAGATTTAAAAGAAAAAAAACTACCCTTTGGATTAACAGAATTGGTTCCCGCAAACAAACCAGAAGTTGGATTTGCACTTAGCGGAGGCGGCGCAAGGGGGCTCTCACAAATCGGAGTATTAAAAGCTCTTGATGAAGCCGGAATAAAACCTGATTTGGTAATTGGAACAAGCATGGGCAGTATAGTAGGCGGACTCTATGCCGCGGGATATAGTGTTGACCGGCTCGATTCAATTGCCCGGCAAACCGACTGGAATGATTTGCTTACCCTTAACACCCAATCAAACAGACGGGATCTTTTTGTAGATCAAAAAGTAACAGATGACAAAGCGATATTTTCATTAAGACTTGATGGTCTCAATCCTATTCTTCCCACCTCCTTTAATGATGGACAAAAATTATCTAACAAGCTAAACATATTAACATTTAATGCCCCGCTGCATTCAGAAACATCTTTTGATCTGTTAGCAATAAAATTTAGAGCTGTGTGCACAGATTTAATTACAGGTAAACTTGTTTTGTTAGATCGTGGATCGCTTAGTAATGCGTTACGTGCAAGCTCAAGTGTAACTTTTTTTCTTGCACCAATAAAAATGGATTCGCTTCTTTTAGTAGATGGCGGGCTAGTGGCAAATATTCCCGTTGATATCTCAAAAAAAAGCGGGGCAGATTTTGTTGTGGCGGTTAATACAACAAGTGATCTTTGGCCGGAAAAAGATCTTTCAACTCCCTGGATAGTTGCTGATCAAATTGTTAGCATACCGATGAGACAAAACAATGCGGATCAATTAAGTAAAGCCGATTTTATAATATCCCCAGAACTGAATAACATACTTGCTACGGATTTTGATTTGGTTGATAGTCTTATTTTCCTTGGCTACAACTACACAAAACCACTTATAAATAATCTTCGAACAAAAATAGACTCTGCCGTTTACAACTCGCTTCCGGAAAAAGAAAGATGTTTTTACAACGTAAAATTAAGCGACAACATGACTTTAAAAGAAAAGTCATTCTTCTCGGACTATGATAAATCTGATTCGGTGTCAAATAAAAAAATTAATTATGATCTGTATAAACTTTTTGAAACCGGCGATTATAAAAATCTTGCAGCAGAAATTTCAATTTCTGCCGATGGAAGTGTTTTAGATCTGGTAAAAGAATACAATCCGGTTGTTAATACTATTGATTTGATCGGAATATCACTCATTCATTCAGATCAGATAAGCGAGATATTTGCATCTTTAAAAGGAAAACCTTTTTCTGGCAAACTTGTTTTATCTGAAGTTATAGAACTTATTAAGCTATATCGCGAAGAAGGATTTTCACTTGCTGAAATTCAGAGCATAGAATATAATCCTGAAGAGAAACGACTGAAAATTTATATAGATGAAGGAATTATTTCTCACATTGAAGTAAACGGAAATTTACACACAAATAAAAACGTAATTACAAGAGAATTTAATTTTAAAGAAGGAGACCTGTTCCGCATTGCCGATGTACAAAGGGGATTGATTAATCTTAGAAGCACAAAACTTTTTAACAATATTGATGTTGCGGTAAAAGAAGATAAAGGTCAAAATATTCTTATAATTAACGTTGATGAAAAACCTTCCAGACTTT
The DNA here is from genome assembly GCA_036379435.1 of Ignavibacteriaceae bacterium. Classification (GTDB taxonomy): domain Bacteria; phylum Bacteroidota; class Ignavibacteria; order Ignavibacteriales; family Ignavibacteriaceae; genus IGN3. The sequence goes on along the minus strand of DASVGS010000545.1, from coordinate 1,368 downwards.
TAAGAATTAGTTTTAGAACGGATAATGAATATCGCGCACAGTTTGGTTTGGATCTTAGGGATGAGAACTTATTTGGAACAGGAACAGAACTGGGACTAATACTTTTTGGTGGTCTTGAAAATCGTGCCTATATACTTGAACAAAAAGCAAACAGGATTTTTGATACATATCTGACTTATAAAATAAATGCATATTATAAGTTTAATGATGTTAGGGTTTACTCAGATGTTAAAACAGATAACATAAATTCTTTTTCTCGTGAAGAAACGGGGATCTACAGACAAATATTTTATGGGCTTTCTCTCGGGGTTGGTACTCAGGTGGGTAGATTTGGTAATTTAATATTTGAAGGAAGATATCAGTTTGACGAAATTAAAAACATAGATAGCGACCCTACAATTCCTTATAAAACAAAAATTGTAAGTTTTAAAATATCAACCACAATTGATACACAGGACAAATATCCCTTTCCCGAAAACGGAATTTATTTTACTGGTTTTTATGAATCTGCCGTTTCTGTTTTAGGCGGCCAAACCGGATACAGTAATATTAATTTTCAGTATAAAAATTATCTGTCTTTATCTGATCGCATCGTAGTTTCTCCAAAGATTATTTTTGGTTTTGCAGATAAAACTTTTCCGCTTAGTGAACAATATTCATTAGGAGGGCAAGAATCCTTTTTTGGCATGAGAGAAAATGAATTTAGAGGCAGACAAATATTTCTCGCTTCATTAATGTATAGATACAAGCTTCCGGTTGCTGTTTTCTTTGACACGTATTTAAAGCTTCGTTATGATCTTGGTTCAACATGGAATGAGCAGGAACAAATTAGATTTAAAGATTTGCGCCATGGGATAGGTGGCTCAATTGCATTTGATACTCCGATTGGTCCGGCAGAGTTTTCTGTTGGCAGAAGTTTTCTTTTCAGAAAAGATCTGCCACAGAATCCGCTTAGCTGGGGAGATGTGCTGTTCTATTTTTCAATAGGATATTATTATTAATCCTGATTGATATCTTTATTCATCCCACTTCAAAATAACATCAGCAACACTTTGATGAACATTATCAGATAAAAACAATGTAAAATCATCATCAGACAAAGTTTCTTTTTGAGAGGAAAAAGCCACCCATAATTTTTTAAAAACATCAATACCGCCAGTATCATAAATATCACCGGCGGCTGAGTGCCATTTGCATTGGTACCAACCATAATTTTTGGGAAATCTTGTTCCTATTTCTTCATATCTTTCTTCAATATCAGTTAATGAAGTATACTTGTATTCATCCTTGCCGGCAGAAATAACCATTTCTGGAAATACTGTTAGAGCCGGCAGTTGCTCCGGTTCGTTTTCCGCTATGTATGTATGA
>DASVGS010000544.1:0-2197 GCA_036379435.1 Ignavibacteriaceae bacterium | reverse complement strand
CCATCATCTTTACAGAATTAGATGACGGTCCGATAAAAGTAATTCCACTTTTTTCTACTGCTTCAATAAAGGAAGCATTTTCCGAAAAGAATCCATAGCCGGGATGTATTGCATCAGCTCCGATTGCTAATGCAAGTTCTATAATTTTATTTTGATTCAAATACGATTCAGATGCTATTGATGGACCGATATAATAAGACTCGTCAGCCATACGTGTATGCAGTGATGTGACATCAGCATCAGAATATATGGAAGCAGAGATTATTCCTAATTCTTTACATGCTTTAATAATTCTGACTGCAATTTCACCTCTATTTGCAATAAGTATTTTCTTAAACAATAGCACTCCTATTTTAATTCGGCAATAGTAATACCTTCACCGCCAAATTCAATTGCGGCAAAGTAAAAAGTTTTTACATTCTCGTGTTGTTTTAAAATTTCCCAAACCATTTTTTTAAGTGCACCGGTTCCCTTGCCGTGCAATATTTCAACACGTTCAAGCGAAGATTGATAAGCATCATCTAAAAATTTGACAATTTTAAATTCAGCTTCTTCCGGCTTTTCACCACGGATATCAATTCTGTAGTTAATATCCGAAACTTGAAAAGAAGAAAAATTATTATCTAATTTAGGTTTTGTTTCTTTTGTATCAAAAAGTTCAGAAAGGTTAACCTGCATTTTAATTGAACCTGATAAAATAGTAGCTTTACCTTTGCTTTGATTCAGTTCAATTATTTTACCGGTAGCGGATGAGTTATTTATACCAACAAAATCTCCGATACTAAAATCTTTTTTTTCTGAAATCTTTTCAACGTTTTCAGTAAAGATATTTTTATTACTGATTTTTATATCCTGAATCACTTTCTTCGAATCTTTTATAACATCTTTACTGGCACCGGATTCACGTAAATCTTTAATTACTTTTTCAATTTTTTTATTTACATTTTCTAAATATAGTTCACCATCAGTTTTAACTTTTTTAAGTATTTCCTTCTTTTCTTTTTCAATTTTATCATAGCTTTTTTTGTAAAGTGCAGATAAACCTTTGAGTCTTGAATTTTCAATTTCAAGTTCTTTTAATTTTTTATTTAAACTGTTTGATTTTTCTTCGAGTTCAGATAAAAATATTTCCAAATTATGTTTATCAGAATCGATATTCTGTTTTGCTTTATTAAGTATGTCATCTGTTAATCCGGTTCGCTTTGCTATTTCAAAAGCATAACTGGAACCGGGAACACCTAAATTAAATTTGTAAGTCGGTGAAAGATTTAAATGATCAAATTCCATTGCAGCGTTTTGCATGCCCTGTAAATTATAAGCAAATACTTTTAAACTTCCATGATGTGTTGAAGCAAATACTATTGAACCTTTATCAAGCAAAGTAGAAAGTATTGCAGCAGCAAGTGCAGCACCCTCCTCAGGATCAGTTCCCGTTCCTATCTCATCTAATAATACCAGTGAGTTTATACCGGCATTATCCAAAATATTTTTTAGATTTTTAAGATGAGAGCTAAAGGTTGATAAATCATCTTCAATGGATTGCTGGTCGCCGATATCAATCAGAATATTTTGGAATATATGAAAGTTTGAATTTGAATTAACAGGAACAGGAATACCGGCCTGCAGCATTATACTTAAAATACCTATTGTTTTTAATACTACTGTTTTGCCTCCGGCATTTGGTCCGGTGATAATCACTACCCTGTCTTCATTAAGTTCAAAACTTAATGGCACAGTCTGAGGTCTTGATAATTTTTTTAACAGAATTGGATGTCTGCCTTCAGAAATAAATATAGGCTTTAAATTATCAACCTGAGGAAAAGAGCCAATAATTTCTATCGAATATTTTGCACGTGCAAAAACTGAATCGATATAGGCGATAGTCTCAAGCGATGCTTTTAATGCTTCGCTTGACTGTCCTATCATCTTAGTAAGTTCTTTTAATATTCGCTCAACCTCTCTTCGTTCTGCAAACGAAAGTGAAATAATATCATTATTAAGATCAAGCGTTTCTTCGGGTTCAATATAAACAGTTTGCCCGGTGGATGATTCAGAATGAATAAATCCCCTGATATGTCTTTTGTGTTCTGCTTTAACAGGTATCACCATTCTTCCGTCACGCAAAGTCAAATAATCTTCTCTTACAATGTCATCTTCTTTTAGATTTTTTATGATCCTGTTGATTGATTTTACAAGT
>DASVGS010000543.1:0-5013 GCA_036379435.1 Ignavibacteriaceae bacterium | reverse complement strand
AGTTGTATTTGTTGGGTACAAAGGTGGATATGGACTTGCAGTTGAAGTTGATCATGGTTTTGGATATCAAACTATTTACGCTCACTTGTCTTCTGTTAATGTTAAAGAAGGACAGGTTGTTAAAAGGGGAGACGTAATCGCAAAATCCGGTAATTCAGGTTTATCATCTGGACCCCATTTACATTATGAAGTTTTGCATAATGGTCAGAATTTAAATCCATCAGAATTCTTCTTTGATGAGTATAGTTATTTTGAATCTAATCATAGCAATTAAAATTTTTGGAGGAATTAGGATAAATGATTTGGACAGTCGAACTTGCAGCTTTTTTAGACGACGCTCCGTGGCCAGCAACTAAAGAAGAATTGATTGAATACGCCGAACGTATCGGTGCACCGTATGAAGTTATGGAAAATTTAAAAGAGTTGGAAGATTCTGATGAACCATATGAATCGATAGAAGATATCTGGCCGGATTATCCTTCCGATGAAGACTTTTTCTATAATGACGAGGATGAGTAATTTTAGGCGCCTTGAGCGCCTTTTTTTATGAATAATTTTATAGATGAAATAATAGGCAATGATAAAGTAAAACTTATTTTATCTAATATTTTATCAAATGGAAACGTTCCACATGCCTTTCTGTTTACAGGTCCAAATGGTGTAGGAAAAGAAAGTGCAGCTATAAGTTTTGTAAAAGCACTGAATTTTTCTACAACAGATCCGCAAAGAAAAATAATTGATTCAATTACTAATTTTGCAGAGCCTTACGTTAAATATATTTTCCCACTGCCAAGAGGGAAAAGTGAAACCGACCAGAGCGATCCTTATGAAAAATTATCAGAAGAAGATATCGAACAAATTACTGAAGAACTTAAGGAAAAATCTAAAAATCATTTTTATAAAATGATCATTCCCCGGGCTAACTTTATTAAAATAAGCAGCATTAGGGATATCAAAAAATTTCTTTCACTAAATTATGAAGATGTGAAGTACAGAGTAATATTATTTTCTCAGGCTCATTTAATGAATGAAGAAGCTCAAAATGCTCTTCTAAAAAGTCTTGAAGAACCTCCAAAAGATGTAATATTTATCTTATGCACATCTTCACCGAAAAAATTAAGAGAAACAATTAGATCCAGATGCTGGAATATTCATTTTCAACCTCTAAGTGACCACGATTTATTAAAGATATTGTTGCATAAGTTTGAAATAGACGAATCCCTTGCAACACAGGTTGTACCTTTTGCAAATGGATCTGTTGAAAATGCTATTGCATTGCTTGAAAATAATTTTGAGGAATTGCTTGAGAAGACTATCAAAATTTTAAGATTTTCTTTTGGAAGAAAATATCATTCAGCATTGAATGAATTTGAAGAATTTCTGGCAGAATCTGATGTAACTAAAATTAAATTAATAATAACGCTGCTAATTATATGGCTAAATGATTTTCAAAAATATCGATTGAATGAAGACGCAAATATTTATTTTAATATGCATATCGAAACTTTGCAAAAGTTTAAAACTAAATTTCCCAAAATTGAAATTTCCAGTGTAACAAATAGCATAGATAAAATCTCGTCATCGCTTAAAAACAATATCAATATAAATGTTGCGGTAAGCAATATTATTTTTCAACTCTCAACACTAACCAAGCAGAATAAATAAATCCCCATCTGATTCTTTAATAATAATTCTTTATTTTTGATTTAAAATAATATTATTTTCATTAGAGGATTGTATGAAAAAAGTTGTAATCGTATCAGCAAAAAGAACAGCTATTGGATCATTTAACGGGGGATTATCATCATTCAGTTCAGGCCAATTAGGAAGCTTTGCAATTAAAGGTGTACTTGAAGATTCTAAAATTGACATTAATCAAATTGATGAAGTTATAATGGGGAATGTTTTAATGGGAGGTCAAGGTCAAGCACCTGCAAGACAAGCTGCCTTGTTTGCTGGATTGCCAAATAAAACTGAGTGTATGACAATTAACAAAATGTGCGGAAGTGGATTAAAAGCTGTAATGTTGGCGCAGCAAGCAATTTTGTTAGGTGATGCAGATGTAATTGTTGCTGGAGGACAGGAAAGTATGAGCAATGCCCCCTACTTTTTACAGAACGCGAGAAACGGTTACAGGCTTGGGCACGGAGAAATTAAAGATTCCATAGTTTTGGACGGATTATGGGACGTTTACAATAATATTCATATGGGAAATTGTGCAGAAGCATGTGCAAAAGATTTTTCTTTTACTCGTGAACAACTTGATAACTTTGCTATTCAATCATACAAAAGAGCTATTGATGCAACTAATACAGGTCGTTTTAATGATGAGATTTATCCGGTTAAAATTTTATCAAAATCCGGAGAAATAGTATTTGATGCAGATGAGGAACCTGGGAAAGTTAAATTTGATAAAATACCAACTCTAAAACCAGTATTCGATAAAAATGGGGTGGTAACTGCTGCAAATGCATCCAGTATAAATGATGGCGCAGCAGCATTAATAATTATGAGTGAAGAAAAAGCAAAAGAATTGGGATTAAAACCCCTGGTAGAAATTGTTGCACAGAGTTCAGCAGCCAAAGCACCAATCGAATTTACCACGGCTCCGGCTGATGCTATTAATAAAGTGCTAAAAAAAGCCGGACTAAAAACCAGCGATATCGGCTTATATGAAATTAATGAAGCATTCGCTGTTGTGTCATTAGCAGTAAATAAATTATTAAATCTTACATCTGAAAATGTAAATGTAAATGGTGGTGCAGTTTCAATGGGTCATCCAATTGGAGCAAGTGGAGCAAGAATTTTAGTCACTCTGATCCATGAAATGAAAAAAAGAGATGTAGTTTATGGATTAGCATCATTGTGTATTGGTGGTGGTGAAGCTTCCGCCTTAATAGTTAAAAATTATAAATAATAGGAGGGAAATATGGAAATAAAAAAGATTGCAGTAATTGGCGGCGGAACCATGGGGAACGGCATTGCACATGTCTTTTCTATGAAAGGATTTGAAGTTTTTCTAACTGAGATGACAGATGAATTGTATAACAAAGCTATTAATACAATTACATCAAATTTAGATAGGCAGGTAAAGAAACAACTTTTATCTGAATCCGATAAGCAAAAAGCTCTTGAGAGAATTACAAAAATTATAGGAATAGAGAATATTCCTACTGATGTTGATCTTGTTATTGAAGCAATATACGAAAATAAAGAAGCTAAGTTAAATATATTCAAACAGTTAGAGCGACAACTTAATATAGAATGTATATTTGCCTCAAATACTTCTTCAATCTCAATAACAGAATTATCAGCTGTTTGCCGGGCAGATAAATTTATTGGTATGCATTTTATGAATCCCGTACCGGTGATGAAATTAGTTGAAATAATCCGTGGATATTCTACATCAGATGCAACATATGAGGCAATTAAAAATCTTACTTTAAAATTAGACAAAGAACCGGTAGAAGTATTTGATTATCCGGGATTTATTTCAAATAGAATTTTAATGCCAATGATAAATGAAGCAATTTTTGCATTGATGGAAGGTGTAGCTTCCAAAGAGGCAATTGATTCAGTTATGAAGCTGGGTATGGCACATCCTATGGGTCCGCTTACATTAGCTGATTTTATTGGATTGGATGTTTGCCTGGCTATAATGAATGTTTTATACGATGGTTTTAACGATCCCAAATATCGACCATGTCCATTACTGAAAAAGATGGTAGCAGCAAATAAACTTGGTCGTAAATCTGGAGAGGGATTTTATAAATACTAAATTTAATAACCAGTTGATTTATTGAATTGCAAATAGCTGATAAAAATATAATCCCATTTACAAATAGAATAAAAACGTACCTGGAGAAAATATCTTTTCCTGAGTATACATTCTTCAGTTTTTATGCAATCCTTATAGGAGCTGCGGCAGGTTTAGCCGCAGTTTTTTTTCATCTTTCCATTGAGTTTTTTAACAATATTTTCTTTAATCGTACAAAGGAAGGACTCTACTTTTTAGGAGCTGCGGCGGTTATTTTACTTCCGGCAATCGGTATGTTTATCCAATATGTAATGATCCATACAGCTCCGGAGATTTCAAAAAAGAGGGGAGTGTTAGAGATAATAAAATCAGTTGCATTAAAAAGCGGCTATATCCCTTTAAGAACAACTGTTTTCCACTTTTTTGCTCCAGTAATTTGTATTGGATCCGGAGGTACTGTTGGACCTGAGGGCCCTGCAGCTCAAATTGGTGGTGGTGTTGCCAGCAAACTTGCAACTTTATTGAGATTGTCTGATAACAGAAGACGAGTTTTTACTGCCGCAGGTGCTGGTGCAGCTATTGCCGCTATTTTTAATACACCGCTTGGTGGAGTTTTCTTTGCACTTGAAATTGTGCTTTTAAATGATTTTAAAACGCCAACTTTTTCAGCACTGATACTTGCATCAGTTACTGCAAGTGCAATTTCCCGAATATTTCTTGGGAATGAATCTATATTTCAATTTTCCATTCCACATATAGGTTCATATCAGTATTTCTATTTGTTTATTTTGTTAGGTTTGTTTTGCGGATTAATTGCCATCCTTTTTTTGAAATATGACGATTTTTCTGCCAATTATTTTAGAAAAAAAATTCTACCAAAAGTTCCTCAATGGTTTGTTATGATTTTTGTTGGATTGCTGGTAGGAATAAGTGGGTACTATTTTAAAGATATCTTCGGCATTGGGTATATAGGAATAAATAATATCTTAAATAACTCAACAACCTGGCAGGTTGTTTTGATCCTTCTTGGGTTGAAGTTTTTATTGGTACCACTTGTTCTAAATTCTGGTGGATTTGGGGGTACATTTGCACCATCTTTATTTATAGGAGCATGCGCGGGCTACTTATTTTCAATTTCAATTACAATAATTTTTGGAATTCCCGCTGATCCTACAACTTACATTATGGTTGGAATGGGAGCAACGTTGGGCGGAATAAATTCAATTCCATTAACGGCCATCTTAATGATTTTTGAG
>DASVGS010000542.1:0-3304 GCA_036379435.1 Ignavibacteriaceae bacterium | reverse complement strand
TTTGATGAATTTGAAAAACAAAACCCCGGAATATTTATAAGCGGAAATTTTCGCGGCGGAATCTCGGTTGGAGATTGTATAAAAAACGGTGAATTAGTAACAAATAAAATTTTGAAAAATATTTAAATTTATGTGCTCCTGCGTTGAAAAAAAATTAATCGCAGAGACGCAAAGACGCAGAATAAAGAAGGAGATAAAATGTCAACATTTCCAATAGTTCGTCATCGCAGATTAAGACATAATCCACTAATCCGGGATATGGTTAGAGAGACGGTGCTAACAAAAAATGATCTCATATATCCATTATTTGTTGTTCCCGGTAACAATGTTAAAAATCCGGTTAAATCTATGCCGGGAGTTTTTCAGCTATCAATTGATAAAGTTGTTGAAGAGTGTAAAGAGGTTCGGGATCTTGGAATCCCCGCAATAATTTTATTTGGAATTCCTGAACACAAAGATGAAAAAGGTTCGGAGGCATATGATCCGGAAGGAATCATACAAAGAGCAATTCGTGCAATCAAAAAAGAAGTTAAAGATCTTGTTGTAATTACAGATGTTTGTATGTGTGAATACACATCGCACGGACATTGCGGATTACTGCACGGAGAGGAAATTCTAAACGATGAAACAATAGAACTGCTTGCAAAGGAATCGCTAACACACGTTCAGGCTGGTGCTGATATGGTTGCTCCCTCTGATATGATGGATGGAAGAGTTGGCGCAATAAGAAAAATGCTCGATGAAAATGGTTTTCAGAAAATTCCAATTATGAGTTACGCTGCAAAGTATGCTTCCGGATTTTACGGACCATTCAGAGATGCCGCTGAATCCACTCCGGCTTTTGGTGACCGTCGCTCACATCAAATGGACATAGGAAATATAAGCGAAGCTTTGCGCGAAGTTGCCGAGGATATTGAAGAGGGTGCTGATATTGTTATGGTTAAACCGGCAGGTCCATATCTTGATGTGATAAGAGAAGTAAAACAAAAATTTGGAATGCCAACCGCAGCTTATCAGGTAAGCGGGGAGTATGCAATGATTAAAGCTGCCGGTGCAAACGGTTGGATTGATGAAGAACGCGTTATGGTTGAAGCGGCATTTGCTATTAAGCGCGCCGGAGCAGATATGTTTCTTACATACTTTGCAAAGGATCTGGCCAAATGGATTGATAAAACAAAAAGATAATTCTTTTACAACATTTTGATAATCGTGATTCTTTAACTCTGTTTTTATCAGAGAATCACGATTTATCCAATGTATTTATAAAAATATATTTGCACAATTAATACTCAATCAACAAATAATTTTCTAGTCGTTCGCCAGCATAACCAGATTGGCGATATGCTTTGTTCGCTTAGTCTCTATAAAGCTGTCAAGAAAAAATATCCCGATTGCCATATAACTCTTGTGGCTGCTAAAACAAATTATGAAATTCCCTTCTTTGACATAAATCCTTACATAGATCGCGTTTTGATTTATGATAAGACCTCATTTAAAACGATTTTAAATTTTTATAAACAATTACGCGACAGAAAATATCAAATTGGATTTGTTCCATCCACAATTGTATTGTCAAGAACATCACACATAATAAATTTTCTATCCGGCGCTAAAAAAAGAATCGGGGCGAATACTATTGATGGCAAGAAAAATAATCTTGCTTATCTGTTAAATGTAAAGAATGATTTTAACTGGAATGGTAAACATCAACTGAAAAGAAATCTTGAAATTGCAGAATTGGCAGAATGTTTTTTAACTGAGGATGAATTATCCGAAATGATGATTGATTATTCTGAAGACGAAATTAATTCAGCAAAAAATTTTGTTGAAGAAAATTTTCCGGATCATACAAAAAAAATAATTGCCTTTCATCCCGGAGCTGGAAAAGTCGCTAATACGTGGTCTGTGGAAAAATTTTTAGGACTCATCAAAGAAATCTATCGGAAGCATCAAAATTACATTCTGATAACTTCCGGCTGGACTGATAAGCTAATCATTGAAAAAATCATTAAAGAGCTCAATAATAATTCTATCAACCATAAGGTTGTTCATAATTTACCGGTTAAAAAACTTGGGGCTGTTTTATCCTTGGTTGATTTATATATTACTAATGATACCGGAACAATGCATATTGCAGGCTATTCGGGAGTAAAACTTATTGCGCTGTTTGGTCCAACGGATCCAAACGAATGGGCACCGAAGAAAAAAACTTCATATTACATAAAATCAAAATCTGATGATATTGATAGTATTTCTGTTGAAGATGTTTTTTTGTTAGCTGAAACATTTTTATCAAAGACAAACAATTAAAGAATATTTTATGTGGATAATTGTTCGCGTATTAATTGGCGTTGCTATACTGGTTTTATTAGAATATTATTTTACAAGAAAATTAAACCGGGTTTTTAAAACACTTTTTCCTGCTTTTTCTGAAAAGAGAAAAAAAATAATTATCTACAGTTTTCTCATTTTACTTAATCTTTACCCTGCAATATTAATCTTTAACGCAATTTATGCTGCTATTACAAAACAATCCGTTTCATTTCCACAAAATATTTTTGCTGATTATTTGCTTCTTTATCCTTTCTGGATTTTAATAATTTTAATATTACAAGTAAGCGTGCTTTTCATTTTTATTGATGTGCTTAAACTGATTTTTTATCCGGTTTATAAGAGACATAAAGAAAAGTTGTATCGGTTGCAGGTAATTATATTTTTAGCATTAACTTTATTTTTTATTATTTACATCCCCGTACGAATTATATATGATTACAATAATGTAAATGTAAGATTTGATGAGTACAAAAAGAAAGATCTTCCGGAAACTTTGTCAGGATTTAAAATTGCTTTTATTTCGGATGTGCAGGCAGACAGATATACTGATGAAAAAAGACTTTTGAATTACGTTGATAAAATCAATAAAGAAAATCCTGATCTGGTTTTAATTGCGGGAGATGTAATAACATCTACCCCAAATTATATTGAAACCGCAGCTAAGTTTATTGGTAAAATAAAAGCAAAATACGGAGTTTACTCTTGTGTTGGCGATCATGACAATTGGGCATATAGACAGGATTATGTTAGAAGTTTAAAAGAAGTTGAATCTGCTTTAACAAAATATAATGTTGAAATGGTAGATAATGAATTGAGATATATTGTTGTTGACTCGAGCAGAATTGGAATTACATTTATTACCAATACATATGTTTCGGACATTTCCGAAACAACACTTGATAATCTTACGGCATCGAATAAAGCTGAGTTCAAGATATTTCTAACCCATCAACCAAGAGAATTTTTGATA
>DASVGS010000541.1:0-2741 GCA_036379435.1 Ignavibacteriaceae bacterium | reverse complement strand
ATAAATTCCCATCCAATCAGCATATTGTCCTTCAGTGTAGAGACTACTTGTAAGGAATCCTTCATCTTCATTTTCTGTTGATGTTAGTAAAACTCCTGCCGCTCCATCAGCAAATAATGTAACAGTTTTTTTATCCTTAAGATTTAAGTATTTGCTCATTGCATAAGCGCCGATAATCAAAACCTTATTATATTTTTTATCCGAGCGAATATATTTTGATGCAACATCAAGAGCAGTAACAAATCCGGCACAGGCAGTGTTGATATCAAACGTTCCCGCCTTTATTGCTCCTAAACGATATTGTACAACCGAAGCTGTGGAAGGGGAGATGTATTCGGGAGTATCAGTCGCAATTATGAGCAAATCTAATTCATCTGCTTTTATCTTTGCATTATTTAAGATATCCTTTGCCGCTTCTAGACAAAGATCGGCAGTCGATTGATTTTCATTGCACCATCTTCTTTCTTTTATCGTAAGATTATCACGAAGCCAGGTATCTACATCTTCACCAAGCAATTCATTAAAGTACGAGTTTGGAATTATTCTTTCAGGAACAAACATTCCAGAAGCGACTATTCTTGCGTTTCTAATCATAAAACTAGTCCACCATCAACACTTAAAACAGTACCGGTTATATACTTTGCTTCATCGCTTACAAGAAACAAATAAGCATTTGCTATATCTTCCGGATCACCAAGCTTACCAAGCGGAGTTTTTTCTTTCAGCATATCAATTACTTTTTCGGGAACAGTATCAACCATTTCTGTTGCGATAAATCCCGGAGCAACAGCATTAACATTAATTCCTTTTCTTCCAAGCTCACGCGCCCAAACTTTTGTCATTCCAATTATTCCTGATTTTGTTGCTACATAGTTTGTCTGCCCAAAGTTGCCATACAGTCCAACAACGGAAGAAGTGTTTACAATTTTACCAAACTTATTTTCAACCATATAAGGAGTAACAGCTTTTGTACAATTAAAAACTCCCGTTAAGTTTACATCAATTACCTGCTTCCATTGTTCCGGTGTCATTTTCAGGAAGGATGAATCACGTGTAATTCCTGCATTATTAATTAGGATGTCAATTCTTTTATGTTTTTCAACAATTTTTGCAGCTGCATCAGATACAGAATTTAAATCTGTAACGTCTACCTTTTGGAACTCAATTTTATCACTTACACTTTTTAAATCATTTATAGTTGAATTTGCTTTAGCTTCATTTACATCCCAGATGATAACGGTTGCACCTTCTTCTGCAAATCTTTTAACGGAGGCTCGTCCGATGCCTTGAGCACCACCAGTGATAACAGCGATATTATTTTCTAATCTTTTCATTTTAGTTTATCCTTTTAATTTTTAACGTTTGAAAATTTTCAAACGATTACTTAAAAAATTTAGCTATACAGTTTTGATCTTTCTCTTGCCCACTCCATCAGAAAATTATTATAGTGGATTTCCATCAATTCGTAAAAGCGTTCCATTTCTTCCATTCGTTTATCAATTAGTTGAAGTGAATCCTTTTTAGCAGTTTTAACATTTACCTTAAGTTGTCTGGCTATACGTGTATTGTTTTTAATCAGCTCAAGATTATTTCTGAAGGCATGTTCAAATATTTCCGGTTCAATTTCATAAAAATCTTTTCTGTTATTACCAGGCATCCATACTTTTCGTATCAAATGTTTGTCCCGAAGTCGCCTTACAATCTGACTTATCGGTCCCTTACTTCGTCCAAGTTGTTTTGTTATTTCATCAAGTGAAAGCGGTTCAGAAGAAAAGAGGAGAAGGGCAATGATGTGTCCCATTAATTTGCTTAATCCAAAAGCTTTATAAGCATCACCAAAGCGTTGAATAAGTTCTTTTTTGATTTTTTCTTCAGATGTCATCTGTTTTTATCTTTTGGAATTTTTCAAACGTTAAAAACTTAGCCCGAATTTTCTTTAAAGTCAAGAAGAATAATTGAGTTTTATATTAGAGAGTTGATTTAAGTTTTGTAAGTCCGGTTTTACTTACGGGTAGTTCTTTTCCGTTTTTTAAGACTAATCGATATGATTCGGTGTCTGTTTGTTCTAAATGCTGTAGAAAATCTAAATTAATTATGTATGATCTATGAATCCGTACAAATTGATTTTCATTCAGGTGGTTTTCAAAATATTTCATCGTTTTCTGTTTCAGAAATCTTCCTTTTTCAGAATTAATTAAAACATAATCATCCTGTGCTTCTATCCATTTTATTTCTTCAACCGGGATAATTGTTATTTTACTACCATCTTTAATAACAACGCGTTCAAGAAATTCTATTTTTTCATCTCTGGTTTTTATGATATTTTCAATTGCTGAGTTTTGTTCGAATCGATCGCCCAATTGAGAAATAGCTTTTTGTAATGCACTTGTAAATCTTTCTTCAGAAAAAGGTTTTAAAAGATAATCAACAGCACTAACCTCAAAAGCCTTAATTGCAAAGTGATCATATGCTGTTGTAAAAATAATTATCGGGGGATTTTCCAGCAGTTCCAGCATTTCAAAACCGTTTAATTTTGGCATTTGTATATCAAGAAAAATTAAATCCGGTTTCAGTTCATTTATCTTTTTAATAGCATCAAATCCATTAGAGCATTCAGCAAGTATTTCCACATCTTTTCTGTTTGCCAGATAATTTTTTGTTATCTGTCTTGCAAGTGATTCATCATCTACAATAATTATTTTTATTTTGTTTGCCATAATTTTAAGCTGAGACTTTTTGTA
>DASVGS010000540.1:0-3337 GCA_036379435.1 Ignavibacteriaceae bacterium | reverse complement strand
CAGGTATTGGCAGAAATGAAAAGGATATTTTTTTAGGTATGCGTGATGGAATAGCACATTATAATGGAGAAAACACAATTTATTTATATCGGACAACTGAAAATATTTTTGTTCGGAAAGGAATTTTATTTGAAAAAGAAGTTTTTTTTCTCGGCCGAGACATTAACGGAAATAACTTAATCTTTCACGGTAAGTTAAATGAGTAGAAAGGAGTTGATATATACTTCATAAAATAACAGAAGATGGTGTAGCGAGCACCACCCACTGCATTTTAAAGGCTGTCACGGTCGCACCGTGACAGAATAAAGTCAAGGAATCGTCCGTGATTTCCGGTAAAAATTTAAACTCATCAACCCATCGGCACATCAATAATTATAAAATAAGAATCTTCAACAGTTTCAATAGTAAACTCATCTTTTTCAGAAATTCCAATTGCATCACGCTTAAACAGATCTTCATCAGCTGTTCTTATCTGCCCGTCAATCACAAAAATATATTGACCATTCCCCTGCTTGCTGGTTTTATAATTTATAGTTTGCCCTTTATCAAAAGTGCCTAAATAAATTTCTGCATCCTGATGAATGTAAAGCGAGCCTTCTTTATTCAGTCCGGAAACAGCCGCAACAAGATTATTCCTTCTTTCAGCTAAAGGAAACGCTTTCTGATCATATCTTGGTTTTATATTTTTTTCTTTTGGAAAAATCCAGATCTGAAAAAGCTTTACTCCTTCTTTATCAGATGGATTAAACTCAGAATGTGTTATTCCTGATCCGGCGGACATAACCTGCACTTCATCTTTATAAATAACAGAACCTGTGCCCATACTGTCTTTATGTTCAAGCGCACCTTCTAAAACCAAAGTAATTATTTCCATATTATCGTGCGGATGAGTTCCAAAACCCATTGCCGGAACAACAGTATCATCATTAAGCACTCGCAGCATTCCAAAGTGCATCATTTTAGGGTTATAATAATTAGCAAAACTAAAACTGTACTTTGTATCCAGCCATCCATAATTTGCCTTGCCCCTGTCTTCTGATCTATAAATTATCTTTTTCATTCCTTACCTCTTTTTATCTTTTTCACGGTCTAAATGTATGTCATAACACGCTTTTTATCAAATATTCAAATCACAGGTTATGTTTAATAAATAATTGATGATATAGAATCTTTGCGAAAATTATCATATATATGGTTAAAGACTTACCAAAATGATGGAAACCATAACAAAAAGTAAGAATACAAATTTTGCTTTACTTCTGCTAACAGCGGTAATGTTGTTATTATCATCACAGATATTACCGCAGGATTATGTAATGAAGCAATTACGAATTGAAGATGGTTTATCACAGAGTACCATCTTTTCCTCATTACAGGATAAAGAAGGTTATATGTGGTTTGCAACACGAAGCGGATTAAATCGTTACGATGGATATAATTTTAAAGTATTCTTTAATGATCCCAAAGATTCCACCTCTCTTTCTGATGATGGAACAAATTCTCTTTTTGAAGATAGTGATGGAAATTTATGGATTGGAACAATCTATGGTTTTATAAATAAGTTTGATCGCACTAACGAAGTATTTAATTATAAAAATGTTTCTGAACTGGTAAACATCATTCCGGATCAATCTGATGATTTTTATGAATATCCATTATCTTTTTCAAGAAATCAAAAATCAACAATAACAGCAATTGCAGAAGATAACGAGGGAAAGCTGTGGGTTGGAACGTGGGGAAATGGAATTGTGGTAATGGATAAGAATTTTAAAATGTATAATCATTTTTATTTTGATGAAAAAAATCAAGCCGGACTTAAAACCAACAGAATAATGGATTTGCTTTTTGATAAAGATGGCAGATTGTGGGTTGCAACTTTTGGAGGCGGATTAACAAGGATAACCAAATCAAATTCAAATAATAAAGAATCTTATTCATTTGAAACTTTGCTAAAAGGCAATGATGATTTTTCTCTTACTGATAATAAACTTTTGAATTTATTTGAAGACTCAGATAGTAATATCTGGATAGGTTCTTACTACGGAGGTTTAATTTTTATTCCTCACGATCAAACAAAGCTGCCTTTTGGTAAAGCTAAAATTACGTGTCAATTATGTCCAATCTCTGCAAATAAATTAAACGGGAATACTGTTATGGCATTTGCAGAAGATAATGAACATTATCTATGGATAGGCACTTTTGGCGGTGGATTGATCAGATATAATAAAAATAAAAATGAATCGCTCCATTTTTTTAATAACCCTATGAATGAAAATTCTTTAGGCGATAACGATGTGCTTTCACTTTGCACTGACCGCTCAGGAATAATTTGGGCAGGTTCGCATCTTGGCGCCGGTATTACTAAGATTTATAAAAATAGAGCTCGATTTAATCACGTTAAACATGAAGTGGGTAAGCAAAACTCTCTTAATGATGATGTAGTTTGGTCAATTTATAAAGACAAAGAAAATATTCTTTGGATTGGCACTTATAAAGGCGGGCTTAATCGTTATGATGCAGTTACAAATAAATTTTCTTTTTTAACACAATCAACAAATAGTAAATCCATAAGTAGTAATCACATAAGAGCTATTGAAGAAGATAATTTTGGCAACCTGTGGATTGGTACTTATGATGGCGGACTGAATATAATCAATAAAAAAACAAATAAAACCGTTGTGTATAAAAATAATCCTGCTGATCCCTTAAGTATTGGCAGCAACCAGGTGCAGGATATTTTAATTGATTCAAATGGAGTATACTGGATTGCAACTTTTGGTGGTGGATTAAACAAAGTAATTGTTAAAGGCAATCCAATTGATCAAAAGTTAAGTTTTAAAAAATTTAAAAATATTAAAGATGATAACACCTCAATTAGTGATAACCGTGTATATAAAATTTATAAATCACGGGATGGTGTTTTCTGGATTTGCACTTATGGAGGCGGATTAAATTCTTTTGATCCCAAAACAGAAATCTTTAAAAAATATCCTGTCAATTCAGGGCAAACAGATAATTACAACATTGAAAATCTAATGACGATATTAGAAGACTCCGATGGAATTATCTGGCTTGGATCTTACGGAGGAAGCTTAACAAGTTTTGATCGTAAATCGGGTAAATTTAAAAGATATTCTTTTAGAGAAGGATTAACCAGTGGAGTTGTTTACGGAATTTTAGAAGATGATTCTAATAATTTATGGATTAGCTCGGATAACGGAATATTCAAATTGAATCTTATCACAAAAGAAATTAAAAGATTTGATATTCAGGATGGAATTCAAAGTCTTGAATTTAGCGGTGGAGCCTACTTTAAAGACGATGATGGTATTTTGTA
>DASVGS010000539.1:0-5794 GCA_036379435.1 Ignavibacteriaceae bacterium | reverse complement strand
CGTTTGTTTACATTCCTGAAGATGTAAGATGCCCGATGGAATTATCAACTTATTTTAGAATTAATGCAGCTAACACAGGACAGTTTGAAAGAACATTAATAATTGCAGATGATAATGCATACGTAAGCTATCTTGAAGGCTGTACTGCACCAATGAGAGATGAAAATCAATTGCACGCAGCAGTTGTTGAACTGGTTGCACTTGAAAACTCACAAATAAAATATTCTACTGTTCAAAATTGGTATCCAGGTGATAAAGAAGGTAAAGGCGGAATTTATAATTTCGTAACAAAGCGCGGTGCTTGCCGTGGTACTAATTCAAAGATCAGCTGGACACAGGTTGAAACCGGCTCTGCAATAACCTGGAAATATCCAAGCTGTATTCTGCAAGGTGATAATTCGATTGGAGAATTTTATTCAGTCGCTGTTACAAATAATATGCAGCAGGCGGATACGGGCACAAAGATGATCCATCTTGGAAAGAATACAAGAAGCACAATAGTTTCAAAAGGTATATCTGCAGGAAAAAGTAATAACAGCTATCGCGGATTAGTGAAGATTGGTAAAAAGGCTGAAAACGCTCGTAATTTTTCTCAATGTGATTCCTTGTTGCTTGGAGATAAATGCGGTGCACATACTTTTCCATATTTAGAGATTAATAATCCAACTGCGCAGGTTGAGCACGAAGCAACAACATCAAAGATTGGTGAGGATCAAATCTTCTATCTTAATCAGAGAGGAATCTCAACTGAGGATGCAGTAAGTTTAATTGTAAACGGATATTGTAAAGAAGTGTTCAAAGAACTTCCTATGGAGTTCGCTGTGGAAGCACAAAAATTATTGAGTATTAGTTTAGAAGGCAGTGTTGGATAGTTTTTACTGTCATTCCCGTGAACGCGGGAATCCAGGGGATTAATTAAATAGATTTCCACTTGCGTGGGAATGACAAGACAAGTTTGAAAAGTTAAAATAAAAGGATAAATCTTAATGTTATTAGAAATAAAAAATCTTCACGCAAATGTTGAAGGAAATGAAATCTTAAAAGGCATTAACCTAAAAGTAAATGCAGGTGAAGTTCACGCAATTATGGGTCCCAATGGATCAGGCAAATCAACACTGGCATCAGTACTTGCGGGGAAAGAAGAATATGAAGTTACTACTGGTGAAGTTTTGTACAACGGAAAAAATCTTTTAGAACTTTCACCCGAAGATCGTGCGAGAGAAGGTGTTTTTCTTGCATTCCAGTATCCGGTTGAAATTCCAGGTGTAAGCAATACAAATCTTCTAAAAACTGCCGTAAATGAAATAAGAAAATATCGTGGTGAAGACGAACTTGATTCAATGGATTTTCTATCATTACTTAAAGAGAAAAGTAAATTAGTTGAACTTGATTCAAAATTTTTAAGTCGTGCTGTTAACGAAGGATTTTCCGGCGGTGAAAAAAAACGGAATGAAATTTTTCAGATGGCTGTATTAAATCCTAAACTTGCGATACTTGATGAAACCGATTCAGGTTTGGATATAGATGCTTTACGTATAGTAGCAAATGGAGTTAACAAATTAAAAACAAAAGAGAATGCAACAATCGTAGTTACTCACTACCAAAGATTACTGGATTATATTGTTCCTGATTTTGTTCATGTACTATATCAAGGTAAGATCGTCAAATCTGGTGGAAAAGAATTAGCGATTGAGCTTGAGGAAAAAGGTTACGATTGGATAAAGAGCGATAAAGCTGAGGTAGTAACTAATTAATCATTCAGTCATTGCGAATCCCAACTTGTCGGGATGAAGCAATCTACTATTAAACAGATTGCTTCGTCTCTTCGATCCTCACAATGACATCGTAATAAAAGAAAAATGATAATGAAAGAATCAACAGACATAAAAAAATATTTCATCAATCAATTTGATGTATTTGAAAATTCACTAAACGGTGAAAAAACTTCCGAGTTTCATCAACTTAGAAAAAGTGCAATAGGCAGGTTTGAAAACCTCAACTTCCCTACTCAAAGAGATGAAGAATGGAAGTACACAAATATTTCATCATTATTAAAGCACAACTTTTTACCCGCAAAAAGCAAAGAAATTGTTTCATCAGAAATTATTAATAAATTTTTGTTTGATAAACTTGAACACAGCTTGTTAGTGTTTGTGAATGGAAATTATTCTCCTGAGCTTTCAAAAATAACTGATCTGCCAAAAGGTGTTGAAGTTGGAAGCATTTCAGAAGCAATAAAGAATAATAATCCATTGATCAAAAAGCATCTTGGTAAATATGCAAAAGATGAAAATTATTTTTTTACAACTTTAAGCTCGGCTTTTATTAAAGATGGTGCATTTATTTATGTACCGGATGGAAAAATTGTTGAAGATCCTATACATATAATTTTTTATACAAATTCATCTGATACTAAAATATTATCGCAGCCGAGAAATCTTTTTGTTGCAGGAAAAAATTCACAGGTTTCAATTATTGAACATTATGTTTCTGATGAAGAAAATATTTATCTGACAAATGCGGTAACTGAAATTTTTACTGATGAAAATGCGATTGTTGATCATATAAAATTACAGGAAGAAAGTAATAAAGCATTTCATATCGCAAGAATGGATGTTGACCAGGAACGAAGCAGTAATTTTTCTTCGCATCTTATTTCCTGCGGAGCAGAAATTTCCCGCAATGATTTTAACACCAGATTTAATGATGAAGGAAGTGAATCAATGCTTAACGGTTTGTTTATGATTAATGGTGAACAATTATTTGATGCTCACACAATGATTGATCATGCTAAACCGCATTGCAACAGCCACGAACATTACAAAGGTATATTGCAGGGTAAATCAAAAGGTGTTTTCAATGGTAAGGTAATGGTTAGGCAGGATGCACAAAAAACAAATGCATTCCAGGAAAACAACACAATATTACTTTCAAATGATGCGGTGATGAATACAAAACCGCAGTTAGAAATTTTTGCTGATGATGTTAAATGTTCTCACGGAGCTACAATTGGTAAGTTAAACGATGAAGCAAAATTTTATTTAAAATCACGTGGGATTGGTGAAGAAGCTGCAACAGCAATTTTAATTCATGCCTTTGCAAGTGATGTAATTACATCAATTAAAATACCTGCTTTAAGAGATTATCTTGAAGAAATAATATCCAGAAGATTTAACGGATAGAAAGTTTTAAAATGCATATTAATAATGCAGCAGTAAGAGAAGATTATTCTAAACTTTATGATGTTAAGAAAATCAGGGGTGATTTTCCAATACTCAAAATAATGGTGCATGGCAAACCTTTAGTATATCTTGATAACGCTGCAACCACCCAAAAGCCTCAGTATGTTATTGATAAAACAAACAACTATTATGAACGATACAATGCAAACATTCATCGCGGCGTACACGCACTTAGTCAGGAAGCTACCGAGGCTTTTGAAAGCTCAAGAATTATTATAAAAAATTTTATTAACGCACTTGGTAAGAATGAAATTATTTTTACCCGCGGTACTACTGAATCAATAAATCTTGTTGCATCTGCATACGGAAGAAAAAATATTAAAGAAGGTGATGAGATAATTATCTCAACAATGGAGCATCATTCCAATATTGTTCCCTGGCAAATACTTTGTGAAGAGAAAAAAGCAAAACTAAAAGTTATTCCAATTAATGATGAAGGTGAGATCATCTTTGAAGAATTTGAAAAGATGATTAATGAAAAAACAAAATTTGTTTCCGTGGTTTATGCTTCAAACTCACTTGGCACAGTAAATCCCGTTAAAAAAATTATTGATCTTGCACATAGTTATAATATTCCGGTTTTAATTGATGCCGCACAAGCAGTTAATCATCTTAAGATTGATGTGCAGGAACTTGATTGTGATTTTCTGGCATTTAGCGGCCACAAACTTTATGGACCAACGGGAATCGGTATTCTTTACGGAAAAGTTAATTACTTAGAAGCAATGCCTCCCTATCAAGGCGGTGGAGATATGATATCCAAGGTTACATTTGAAAAAACGACTTACAACGAATTGCCGCATAAGTTTGAAGCCGGTACTCCGGATATAGCCGGGGCAATTGGCTTGGGTGCAGCTATTGAATACATTGATAAAATTGGACTTGAGAAAATTGCATTTCATGAAAATCTATTACTTGAATATGCAACAGGTGCTGTTTCTGATTTACAAGGTTTAAGAATAATTGGAACTGCAAAAGAAAAAATTGGTGTTTTATCTTTCCATTTCGAAAAAGTTCATCCGCATGATGTAGGCACTTTTTTAGATTTTGAAGGAGTCGCAATTCGAACTGGTCATCACTGCACACAGCCGTTAATGAGAAGATTTGGTGTTCCGGCTACTTCAAGAGCATCATTTGGCATGTACAACACGATCGAAGAAGTTGATGTTTTAGTAAATGGTCTAAAGAAAATTTTAGAGGTATTCGGATAATGGATCAGGAATTAAGAGAACTATATCAACAGGTAATTTTAGATCATAATAAATCACCAAGAAACTTTAGATTGATCGAGCATCCTACAAATTTTGCAGAAGGATATAATCCGCTGTGTGGAGATAACATTAATATTTTCCTTAATGTTAATGATGAAGGAATAATTGAAGATATTTCATTCCAGGGATCAGGCTGTGCAATTTCCAAAGCATCTGCATCATTGATGACATCAATGCTTAAAGGAAAAACAATTGAAGAAGCAGAAAAGATCTTTAACAAGTTTCATGAATTAGTAACTGATAAACTTGGTGATAATCCGGATATTGATGATTTGGGAAAACTTGCTGTATTTGCGGGTGTTAGAGAATTTCCTGCACGTGTTAAATGTGCATCGCTTGCATGGCACACAATGATAAATGCATTACACAATAAAAATGAAAAAGTGGTAACTGAATAAACATTCGTAAAGTCATTGCGAGTCCCAATGGGACGAAGCAATCTCAATCTAACCACAGATAGCTTCACTCGAAGACTCGTTCGAAATGAATATTGAAAAAAGATTATGACACAAATAAGCAAACAAGAATTAGAAGAAAAAATAATTCAAACATTAAAAACCTGTTACGATCCGGAAATTCCGGTTGACATTTTTGAACTTGGTTTGATTTATGAAATTGCAATTGATGATGAATATAATGTTAAGATTAAAATGACATTAACATCACCAATGTGCCCGGTTGCAGGTTCTTTACCGCCGGAAGTGGAAGGCAAAGTAGGAGCAATACCAGAAGTAAAAAGTGCCAAAATAGATTTAGTCTGGAATCCGCCATGGGATAAAGATATGATGTCTGAAGTAGCAAAATTAGAATTAGGGTTTTTGTAAATAAAAGTCAAAAGTGAAAAATCAAAATTCAAAAGTTTGGAATTGACTTTTGATCTTTGAATTTTGAATTATTAAAAAAAGGAGTAAAAATATGTTTAATGTACTTTCACGTCCACCAATGTACGATCAGGAAGCAGTTCAGCCAATGCGGGACGAATTAGTTGCCGTTGGCT
This sequence comes from Ignavibacteriaceae bacterium, assembly GCA_036379435.1. Classification (GTDB taxonomy): domain Bacteria; phylum Bacteroidota; class Ignavibacteria; order Ignavibacteriales; family Ignavibacteriaceae; genus IGN3. Next base: position 284 of record DASVGS010000539.1, on the reverse strand, counting down.
TTGAAGAATTATTAACTGCTGAGGCTGTTGATGATGCAATAAAGAATAATGATGATAAAACTGTTCTTGTATTTATAAACTCTGTTTGTGGTTGCGCTGCAGGCAGTGCAAGACCTGGAGTTTCACTTGCATTGCAGAATGATATAATTCCGGATAAACTTTATACCGGATTTGCCGGGCAGGAAAGAGATGCAGTTGATCGAATCAGACAATATGTAAAAGGATTTCCGCCATCCTCACCAAGTATTGCTTTGTTTAAGAACGGAGAATTAATTCATTTTGTG
>DASVGS010000538.1:0-16276 GCA_036379435.1 Ignavibacteriaceae bacterium | reverse complement strand
AATGCTGAACAAGAGCCAATGACTTACGCTGATGTTAGGAAATTCAAAAACAGAAAGCAAAAGCCAGCCGGCAAAAGAAAAAGCTTATTCATTGCTGCAGCTGTTATAGTTTTATTAGCTTTATCATCAGTTTTTCTCTTTATAGATTTTAACGGTACCTCAGAACAGGTTGCAACTAAAAACCCGAAGCAAGAAAAAAGAGAGGTAGCAGTAGAATCAAGTCTTGTTACAAACCCAAATACCAGTTCCAATTCTGAATCCGAAAACATAAGCAACTCACAGAGTACTGAAACACCAAAAGTTACTGAGACTATAAAAAACACTAAAGATGTTGTTCCTCCATTACCTGAGATTTCGATAAAAGAGGAAAGTACCTTATATGCTTCAAACATAAACGAAAATTTACTGGGCAGTCCGCAAAATGAAGAGACACAAATTGCCGCAGCAAAAACTGAAACTTCGATTCCACCAAAAGAAAAAGTTAAAATTGAGGAGGAGCCTGCATTCTTTGTAGCGGTAGAAGAAATGCCGGAATTGATTGGCGGATTAAAAACTCTTCAGAGCAAAATAAAGTATCCTGAAATTGCAAGCAGAATGGGTGTTGAGGGAAAAGTATTGGTGCAAGCTGTTGTAAATGAATCAGGGGATGTGATGTCTGTAAAAACTATTAAAGGGATTGGTTCGGGATGCGATGAAGTTGCAATGGATGCAGTCAGAAACAGCAAATTTACTCCAGGCAAACAACGTGGTAAAAACGTAAAAGTTCAGGTTACAATTCCAATTGTGTTTAAAAAATAATATTGCCTTAAGCTTAAGTTTAAAAACAAAAAAGGGATCAAGTATTGATCCCTTTATTTTTATAAAATTGCGAATCAGTAAATCAAATTTTAAACATTCTGGTTTTTTCTGATTCAGATTGATTATCATTCGTTTCAGTGTTATCAGCTATTGATATTTTCCCTGCTATTGTGTCCTGCCTGCTTCTTAAAATAGATTGTTCTATTTTTAGTTTTTCTCTTATTTTCTGATATCGCTGTAATACTCTCTGACTTTTAACTATTTCTTCCTGTAATTTTTTCTTCATAGATGCAAGTTTTTTAATGTTGCCGCGGTGTTCTTCATGTTCAACTTTAATCATACTAATAGCCGTTTGAAGTTCAACAAGTTCATCCATAGATTCAGAGATTTTTTGATTAAGATCTTCTACTTTTTCTTCATTTGCTTTTGTTTCTTTTTCAACTTTAACACGCTTTTCTTTTGCCTCAATAAACTTTTGATTCATCATATTTATAAGATCCTGTAAACTCTGCTCAACAGTGGTTTTTTTCTTTTGAATCAATTCGGTTTCTAACTTCATATCATCATTTGAATTTCTCTTTTCTACAGTTTGCTCTTCAAGCTTAAGCAGATCATTTCTAAGCTGTTCTTTCTTTTCATTAAATGATTTTAGTAATTGCTCAAAAGAATCTATTTCTGCCTGCCGCATGTTTAGCAATCTATCGCTTTCCTCCAGAGCATTAATTTTTTCAAACAACAGCTGATCTTTTTCTTCTATATCCTTTTCTTTCTTTTGGATAATCTGATCAAGTACGGATCTTTTCTTAGTTATCTCATTCATTTCAGAATTGAAGCGTTGAAACATTTTTGTAAATCTGTTTTCCAGATCAATATTACCTTTTTCAATTTCTTCTCGCCGCTGCTCTAACAATGGGAGCAGTTCTTTAATTTTTTCTTTATCCCTGTTCAATTTATCATAAGATTCTTGTTCGTGTAATGCTCTCTTGTGCAGATCTGTTTTGAGTTCTTCAAGTCTTTTTGTTTCATCACTTAATTCTTTATGCCGTAATTCAATTTCATTAACATCTACACTTAATTTTGCTAATCTTTTTGTTTTAATACTTAATGATTCTTCAACCGCTGTCAGTTCCCTCTGTTTGCTTTCAATTGTTTCAAATATCTTTTGCAGACGTGTGTTTGTTTCATTAAACTCTTTAAGCTTCTCAGCCATCTGGGATTCTAACAACTGGTTTTCATTTTCTCTTGCATTAAAACTTTTTTCTATAATATCAAGTCTGTCTCCTTTTTCTTTTATTTGTTCAGCAAGTTCATCAATTTTAATGCGGGTATTCTTTTCAGTTTGTCGCAGATCGTTTATCAATATGCGTATTTTTTCAGCTTCGGCATTTTGAGTTTCCAGCTCATTGGTCAATTGCTCTAATGCAAATCTTTTTTCATTCTCTTTAAATTCAAGTTCAATAATTCTGTTAGCAACACTTGCTGTCTTCAGATCTATTTCATTATTAATTTCTTCAAGCTTTATCTTTTTCTGGATGGTTTCATCAGTAAGCCTTGCTATCTCATCCTTTATTAACTCCGATTTTTCCTCTTCCCGTTTTAATTGATTGGTAATTTCAATTAATCTTTCATTTTTATCATTAAGTTCTTGTGTGATTTTTTCTAACTCAAATTTGGCAGGAATTATTTTTTCACTAAGCAAAGAATGATCAACACTTAGCTGCTCAGTAATTTTTTCCAGGTTTAATCTTTTTTGTTCTTCTTCTTCTTGCAGGCTTGTCAGGGTTTTCCTTATATCTTCTGCCCTTTGTTCACTAAATTTAATTTCATTATTGAGCTCTTCTATTTTTAACAACTTATTCTGTTCATCAGACTCAATTTCTTTTTTTAATAGTTCTTTTTCTTTAAGATATGATTCATCCTGTTTAATATGATCCGCTAATTCCACTACTGCGGATTTTTTATTCTCAATCTCATCAACTAATGCTGATAACTCTTTTTTTAACTCATTAGATTTTGTTTCCTGAAGAATTATTTCTTCACTTAGTTTATCAATTTTTTCTAATTGATCCTGCTCCATTAATTCAAGTTCTCTAAAACGCATTCTCTTTTGATCTAAATTTGTTTCATTAACCTGTATATGTTCATTAAGTTCTTCTAACTTTTTAGTCTTTATTGATTCTTCTTCAGATAATCTTGAAATTTCCTCTTTAATAACATCAAGTCTCAATTCCTGTTCTTTTGCTTCGCGGGATATTTCTTCAATCCAATGGATTCTTTCTTTTCCAACTTTTTCAAGTTCTTCTAATGTTTGTTTCTTTTCTTCGGTAAGACCTTCTTTAAACTTAAGCTGATTAAATACTTTTGAAAGAACTGAATTTTTCTTTTTCTCTTCTTCTTCCAGTTCGGATATTCTTACTTGCAAAGCTTCAACTTTTTGCTTTTGCTCATCTGCCTGTCTTACCAGATCACGAATTTGTTTTTTTCTTGTCTCTTCTTCTTCGTAAAGATTTGAAATTTTTGATCCGAGAAATTCTGATTGCTTTTGCTTTTCACTTAATTCTTCATCCAGTTCTTTTAAATAGTTAACAAACTGATTTTCCTTTTCTTTAAGATCAAATAATTTCTGATTTAACTCGGTTATTTCTTTTTCTTTATTATGTATCTCATCCAGTACTCTGTTTTGCTCGTTAGTTAACCTTGTAATGTTTTCTTCAACATTACTTGCTTCCTGATAGGATTTTTTTAGCTGATTATTGTTTAGTGTTTCAATTTCTTTTTTCTTATCGTCTACTCTCTCAATTAATTCGTCCTCTAAGGAATTTAATTCTTCAATCCTTTCTTCGGCAGCAAATATCTTGTCCTTTAAATCATCGTACTCCTGCCTTAATGCCTCAATCTCTTTTTTATTATCGATAGCTTCATTCTCAGAATCCCTATCAATAGTTTTTAAACTTTCATCGTTACTTATCTGGTTTTTTATTTTATCAATCCGGGAAGAATATTCAAGCAGGGTATTTTGTTCTTCTAATTTCAGGTGCCGCAGGTTAAGAATTTCTTTATTAAATCCTTCAATATCAGATTTGGCCTGTAATTTTTGCTCACGTAGAGATTCTATTTCACTTGAAAGCGTAAGTTTTCGTTCATTCAATTCAGCTACTTCCATTCGCATCTTTTTTAAAACATCATTAAGATTGCGAACATTTTCTTCCTTCTCTGAAATGCTATTAATTTTAAAGAGAAGTTCTTCGTTTTCTTTTTCTAATTCTCTTAGTCGTTTATTTTCAAATAAGCCCATGCTGGCTCCTGTTAAGTATGCCTATATTAATGAAAGTATCAGATAATTAAATATTTATAATGGATGAAGTTAGCTAATGTGATGTTAATTTTCAATTTAACAAATTATTACACCTTGTAATTCTTACTGGGGCAATAAATTATAAAATGTACCTATAATTTCCCCTCGCGGTAACGCTTTCTAAACTTAATTTTTTCTATCTGTCTTTCAATTATCAGATCAGCAAGTTTTTCCGGGATTGATTCCTTATTCTTGCCGGAAAATAATTTTGCTAATTTGTTTTCACTTATATCAATTCTGTAAAGTGTATTAATTAAGAGGTTGTAATTATTATCCAGCATCTCTTTCATTTTTTCGGTTAAATATTTGCGGAATTCTTCAAGCTTTTCGTAATCATTACTTGGAATGAGTGATGAATTATCCAGTTTTACAAAATCTTTAGAAACAAATTTTTGAATTGAAAATATTTCATCTTTACTAAAATTATTCTCCATTAACAATCTCCGGTCTTATTTTTAAAATTATCTTATAACACGCATACGTAAAAAATAGTGCGGCAAAAACATCTATTGTATAGTGCACATGCTGTAGTAGAACTGCTATTGCCACCATAATTGTGCTAATCAAAAATATTATTTTAAGTATTGGCTTTTGTGATACTAAAAATAAAATAAACAATGTGGCAGTGTGTCCGGAAAAGAAAAGATCTTTTGTTAATGTTTGTCCTGTCCCAAAAAATTCTACAAATGGATCGTTTAGTATAATCATCGCAGCAGGTGGATCTAAAGGGAGCAAATACATTGCAATTATCCTTAACACAACCATTGTTGTGTATAACTGTATTGCAAATAACAGCTGCTTTGGATTCTTTAAAAGTGTTGCTATCGCTAAAACAAGTGAAAGATATATGAGAATAAATATTAACCAGGTCAAATCAATTGGATTAAACAAAGCTAAGATAGGATCCGGTAGAATTACTCCCGCTCGGGCCTCAACAAATTTTAAAAAATTTGCTAAGATTGTTAAAACGACTGCCAGAATTAAAAAAGAGATTATTAATTCAATTTTATTTTTTTTTAATACCAGGAATTCTTTCCAGTTCATATTCCCCTTAAAGAAAAATTATTAAACGTGCAGCATTTAGTATCAAAATTGAAAAATTAATTTTTTAGAATTTTATATAGCCCAAAAAATAGGGAAGCATACTTCTCCAGGTTGGCCAATCGTGGGGTTGATCAAAACCCCATAAATCCAACCAATGTTTTACTCCGCGTGCATTTAATATATCTGATAATTGCCTTGAAGCATTCGGATCTTCAAAACTGCCTTGTCCTGAAGCAATAACAATACTTCCTTTTCTCATTTGATCAAACATATATTCATCATCCCATCGTGGCAGATAATCCACCGGAGAATTAAAATAAACGTTATCATCAAAATATCCCTTTGTATAACCTTTTAAATCGTAACTGCCGCTCATTGCTATTGTTCCACTAAAAATATCCGGGCGACGAAAAAAATTATTAGCGGCATGAAGTGCTCCAAGTGAAGCCCCAGTTGTTACAATTGGTACCAACCCCTTACTATGATTATGAATAAATGGAACAACCTCTTCAACAATATATTTATTATACTGCTGATGACGAATAGCTTTATGAGCTGGATGCATACTATTATTTAACCAGCTTTCGTTATTAATACTATTAATTGAAAAAGCTTTCACTTTCCCATCACGCAAATAACTGCCGATTGAGTCAATCAATTTAAATCTTTCATACTCAAGATAATCTGCAGCTGCAGTTGGAAACATTAACAACGCATAACCATAATGTCCATACACTACAATTTCCATTTCTTTGTTAAGGTTTGGGCTGTACCAGCGATGAATCTCTCTGCTCATAAATCTCCATATATTATTAAAAAACTAATTGTGAAAGAAAGAATTTGTGTGAAATACTATGAAATAAATGTAATTATCGACTTCAATTTTTAAAAAATTTATTTTTTAATGATTTTTGTTTCATAAAAAGCAATCATTAACAATACATTATCAATTAAATTATTTAACATTAAACAAAAAGTTTTTGCTTTTCATTTCGTGCATACTATTTTTACTTCATAATTGAATTTGTACTTGGTAATAAGTCCTCCCCCAAGCTTATTATCGGTACTGCCCCGATGTTTTACCCCAGCATCGGGGAACTTTTTTATGGAGACTATTTTTATAGTCTCCATTTTTTATTTTCAACCATCCCTTATTAACTAATACTGGTAATTGAATAATCTTAAATATGCTTTTTAATTTTCCTTTTCGATAGCTGATTCCAGGATTGGTTCCATAATTTTATAACCAGCTAAATTTGGATGAACGCCATCATCCGAGTAATCTTGCTTTAAACCATTTCGCTCATCTGCCATGGAAGTAAAGAAATCAACATAACTAATTTCATTTTTATCCGAATATTCTTTTATCCATTCATTTAAAGCAACAATTTTTTCTGCAGGGTTTAATCCTCGCTTCCAGGGATAATCATATGCTGGAAGCACTGAGCATAGTATAACTTTAATTCCATTTGATTTTGCAATTTCAACCATTGAGGCAATATTGTCCTCTATCATTTCAAGAGTTGATAGGCCTGTATTGCCGGCAATATCATTTGTACCAGCTAATATAACAACACTTGCGGGTTTTAAATTAACAACATCCTGCCTGAACCGGACAAGCATTTGTGGAGTTGTTTGTCCGCTTATTCCTCTATTTATATAAGGTTTGCCATTAAAAAAATCCCGATCGGCTATAATCCATCCTTCAGTAATGGAATTACCCATAAATACAATTCTTTTTTCATTTGTAGAAGTAATACCAAGTTTTAAGTTTTCATCTTTGTATCTATTAAGATTCGCCCAATCATTATTTTGTGCAAATAAAATTTCATCCATAAAAACCACCGATAAGATTGAGTATAATAAAATAATAATCTGTTTCATATTAGTTAATGGTAATGTTTAATAAATTATTGATTGAATAGCATGCGGTGGACTTATTAGTTCAACTGCATTTGAGCCAATATACAATTTGTATTTAATTTCCAGATCACTTTGATTCATAACCACGGTTACTATTTTCCCATCAGCATTAATGAATGAAGTACTTAATAACTGACTTCTGCTGCTTGCCGTGCTAACTCTTTTTGCATCGGGTCTTATAAATTTAGAAAAGTGCCCTATATAAAAATAAGATGGTGTATAAATCAACTGACCTGTTTTGGAATCTGCATGAACCGGTGCAAAACAAAAATTTTCAACATGATTAGGACCGCCTTTCTCATCCAATAAAATATTCCAATCAGTCCAACCAACTGTTCCATTGTTAAAATCATTAATCATAGATCGTCCATAACGTTCAGCATTTTTCCATGTTTGATAACCATCCGGTCTAAAACTTTCTGCACATCCTTCTGTAAATAAAAGATGTTTGTCCGGATAAGATTCATTAACCTTGCCGACATTGTTGTACATTTCTTCTCCGCCCGACCATGATTCATACCAGTGGAAGCCGAGTCCCCATGCATATTTTGAAGCTTCTGGATCAGAAAATATTATATCGGCACGATGATTTATTAAATCTCTGTTATGATCCCAAACGATAATTTTTTTATTTGCAAAACCTTCCTTTTCCATTGTTGGTCCAAGAAAGTTTTTCAAGAAATCTCTTTCTTCTTCAGCAGTAAAAATACAGGATTCCCATTTTTGTGTTGCCATAGGCTCGTTCTGAACCGTAATTCCCCAGACAGGAATTCCTTCTTGCTCGTATGATCTAATAAATTTTGTAAAGTAAGTTGCCCACGATTGATAATACTCGGGCAACAGCTTACCGCCCTTTAACATACTCTTGTTATCTTTCATAAATGCGGGTGGACTCCATGGGCTGGCATAAAGCAATAAATTGCCGCCAGCTGTTTGGATAGCTTTTTTAATTAGTGGAATCCGGTATTCTTTATCTTGCTTAATGTTAAATGAATTTAAATCTTTTTCTTCATCCGTTACATAAGTATAACTTGCAGAACTAAAATCACAACTATGAATATTTGTGCGGGCAAGTGTGTATCCAATCCCCTTATTCTTATCATAATATGATTCCAGAAATTCCTGTTGTTTATCATCCGGCAGTTTTGCAAATACTTCAGCAGATGCATCTGTTATTGCTCCACCTATTCCAATAAAAGTTTGATACTGTTTTTCCGGATTTACAAATACCGATATCTCTGATTCTAATGGCTGAAAAGATCTCTTGAAAATTAAATCATCTGTTAAAGTTAACCGCAGCTCAGTGTTGTTTGCTGTTGTATAAACTAAGGCATGCTTTCCCTGGTAATTAGAGAAGGGGTTTGAGTTATTAACTTGATTAATTGACGAACATCCTATTAAAAATAAAAGGGCTATTTGTAGTAAAAGATATTTATTCATTTTATTACTTAAATGATTGTTAAAAATATTATTTCCGGAATTGGATAAAACAAAATTAGTTAATGATCCGAACCTCAACAATATTTATTAAACAGTTTATAACTCTTTAACCAATCCTGAATATTTTCTTTCAATCTTAAATCCAAAACGATAAAAATACTCGGGTCGGAAAAATCCTGTAGTAACAAATTTTATATTATCAGATTTAAGTCTGTTAAATAATTCTTTCATTAAGCCTTCGCTAATACCTTTGCGTCGATATCGATTGGATACTACTATTTTTTCCATATGAACTGTTTCTTCATCACTTCTGTAATAAAAAGTTCCCCCGATGATAAATCCTCTTTCAGAAATCGCAACAAGAAAATGATGTTCCGGTCTGAAATTTACATTAAGATTAGCTTCAAGATAAAGCTGATGTAGTTTTGAAATTTCTTTAGGATTAATTGGATTTCTAATGGTATACATATTTCCATCATCATCCTGAAGCTGAACAACCAGGTTCGGTTGCGCCGCTATTTCAGATTTTATCTTTAATAAAGCAGCGGAATCAGAAGGTTTAAGATGCGGATACCCAAGCCGGGTAATAAAATAAGTTTCCTTTTCATCCAGATCAAATTCAAAATGCAATGATGAAATAAGTTTTAAAGATTCATCTTTGGTTATTTTGCGGTGTCTCTGTTTTCTAACTAATTCACGTAAAACTTCTTTAAATCTTTGTGTTGAATTATAAAAAACTGTTTCAAGAAAAAATCTTGTTCGTGCTGCGGGATAATGTTCTTCAAGATCAAATAAGCGGTAAGTTTCATATAATTCATAAATCATTTCAGCTTGTGCCGAGAGTGATGCATTTTTATTAAGCTGGTACCAGCGATGAAATCTTTTTACAGAAAAATAAAGCTGCTTTGGAAGAAATCCATTATTCTTGATGTTCCGCAAAAAGGAATCTATTCTTAAAACAATTTCGTTCTTATTTTCTATGTCAGATTTTTCAAGCTCACGCCTAAACTTATTAATTAAACGAATACCATTTTCCGTCTCTTCTGCTTCAAGAATACCGGAAAATATTGCATTCCAAACCGATGCCTTTTTTATTTGCGGATATTTTTCTTCAGTTTGTTTAACAAAGCTATCGTAAAAATTCATTATAAATTCTAAAATGGATTCTGTCTTCCTTCTTTTAGAGAAAGATGTAATTATACATCCAGTCTGATAATCGTGCGGAGAAACAACTATTTCATCTGGATTTGTATTTGTAAGTTCCATTTTCATATCAGATAATTTCCAGAACTTAACATATGCGGCTGAAGCTGACCACACAAAGAATTTCCAGAGATTGCGCAGCTTTTCAAAAGTAGATTCTTCGTTACGTTTATATTCCCGTCTTATAAAGCGTTCAACTGATTCTTCACCAATAAATTCCTCAGTCCATAAATTATCTTCTTCCCACAAACCACCGATTTTAGCAGCCAGTCTTTCACCATTTATTTCTGTACCCGCCATAATTTTCCATTTGATTTCCTCTTCAATACTTTCAGGCGGCTCGTTATGATTAAGATGTATTGCCATATCAAAGCCGCCTTGAAATCTTGTTTGAACTGTAATTCTAAAAACAGATCTTTTTTTGTTTTCAGAATGTTTGCTTATCCATACGCCCGATGGAAGAATGTTGTTAAGTGATATCAGTACACTTCCGGTAAAAAGAAAAATTGCTTCGCGGATAATTTGCTTTTCGCTTATTGCTTTTTTAAGAATTAATTGATGTGCTTCAGGTATAGCCTGATCAAAAATCAAAACATCATCCCATCTGTATTCCTCTCCTGTTTCAAGATCAATTGCCACATGCTGAACTTTACCAAGCCAGGATGTGAATTGTCTTCTTATTTCCAGCCTTGATTTTAAAGCCAGCTCTTTTAGTTGATTTATACTTCCATAAAGTTCTAACTGCAAAAAGAATCTTCTGATCCGCTCATAGCTTGAAGGATGATTAACACCATAACTTATTAGAAGTTCAAAAAGTTTTGGTATTGCCGAGTCTGTTAAATCTGAATCTGAAGTAATTGCTGAAATATGTTTTTGAAGTACAAATTCTATCTCGCTTAAACTCTCATCGCCGCGGCTTATATTACCGATAGCCTGAATTATTTCATCATTAATAAAATCAGATCTGATTGAAGTATATAAATCCAATAGCTTGCGAAAATTATCTTTTCTTAAAGTCTGCAACGCAGCCAAAAACATTTTTCGCTGCACGGATAATTCATTAATCAATACAGGTCTTAATGCAATTGCAACAGCAAGTTTATAATGGGTGGATTTTGAATCTTCTAATATTTCACTTAAATATTTTAGGGCGGATTGGTTATCGCTTTGCAAGTTTGATTGAAGCAATGTTACCGCAAAATGCAATCCAAGTACTGATACTTCTTTAGCTGTTATAATTTCAGTAAAATCATTTCTTAGTTTATCAGAAATTTGCACTTGTTTTATTCGCAAAAGAAATTCAATGTCTTTTACAGCTTCTAATTTTCTAAACCATCTAAAAATTCCATACCCGGCAAACTCAACCAGGTCAGCATTTCCAAGCCAGTAAAAAGGATTGGTTAAAATATCCTGCAGGTCTATTTGATTTGTTTTAATACGATATGTAAAATTTCCAATTTGAAAAATATTTTCACTTTCATTTATACACTTAATAAATAAAAACGAACGAAGCTTGGGAATCGAAAGTATGTCTTCTTTTAAAAAAACATCCCGGCTTAACGCACCTATTTCTCTTAAAAACCAATTGGGTATTTTTACTTCATATCTACCGAACGGGAGTGACAGGTGATCTTTGCTATACATCGACTGGATGGTTTCTTCAAAATTTTTCTCAATCACTCGGCGTTTATAGGTTCCCTTTGGGGTCAATTCATTATTTGCATCATCAAACGGACGATTAATTATTCTAAAATCTACTATGCGTTCAAAAGGGGCAAGAAAATTATTTACGCTAACAATAACTGTGGAAAAATATTCCTGTTTTTGCTGTTCATCCATTTGTTTTAATGGTGAATTTTCTGACTCCAAATCAGGAAAAATTAAAACCGTATTAAATGGGCGATGATCTCCAACAAGAAAAACCTGTTTTACAAATTCAAAATCCCGAAACAAGTTTTCTATTTTCTGGGGAGCAATCGTTTCTCCTTTAATATTTTTATAAATCTCTTTTTTACGATCTATTATTTCAATAAAACCATCTTTATCCATTTTCATAATATCGCCGGTTGCAAGCCATCCATCGGCATCAAAAGTATCTTCCATCTTTTGATCATAATAATTTAACATTACATATGGACCGCGAATTAATATCTCGCCATCCTCGCCAAGTTTTATTTCAATTCCGGGTAAAGCTTTTCCTAGCGAGTTCTCTCTGTATTGAAATGGGGGGGTCATAGTAATTCCGCCTGTTGCTTCTGTCATTCCAAAGCCGCTCATCAATTCAATACCGTACTTCTGAAGAAATCTAAAAATATCCGGTGGAAGAAAACCAGCGGCAGAAATTCCCCATTTAAGATTTCCACCTGTTGTATTTACAACAGCTTCTTTTATTTTTTGATCATCATCAACTTCAATATCAATCCGCGCTGTTATGTACTCGTAAAGCTGAATCCATTTTTTGGGAATTGAAATAAAAATACTTGGCTTAACAAACCGCATATTATCAATCATTGTTTCTACAGATGGATTTTCCATAAAACAATATTCTGCCCCCCAAAAGATTGCGCCTGTCATTTCAAGCCACCTGCCAAAAGTGTGATACAAAGGAAGGAATGCAAGATATCTGTCTGCATCGCTTATACCGGGAATTGCCATTGCTCTACAGAATCTTTTATAAACAATATTTGTGTTTGAGAACATAATGCCCTTTGGCTCACCTGTTGTGCCAGAGGTATACATTAACGTTGCCAGTGAATCATGTTTAATTTGAACAATGTTTTTTATGTTATGATCAGAAGCCATTGCTTTAAATTCTTCAAAACTTATAACCCAATCTTCGGCGGCATTACCATTTAACATTACAACAGTTTTTAGAAATGGTGTTTCTTTTTTGATTGATCTTATTTTAGCAAGCTGTTTTTCATCATCGGCAAAAAGCATAGGCGCTTTTGTTTGATTGAGAATAAAGGATATATGTTCTGATACAGAATTCGCAGGTATCATTGCATTTACAACACCAGAGGTTAAGCACGCAAGATCCAGCATAACCATATCCAAACTGTTTTCAAGCAGGAAAGCAACTATTTTATTTTCACTTTCTATTTCATACAGGATATGATTGATCGAGGAGCGATAAGAAGAAACAATCTCATAGGTTTTTTGCCAGCTATAATCAATGGTGTGTTTATCTTTAATAATTCTAAAAAGATTTTTCTTTTTATATTGATCAACCCGTTGATTGAATAATACTTCAAACGTGTAGTTGCTTTTAATGATTAATTCATAAATAAGTTTATCCCATCTTCTCTCATCATATATTTTTTTAAGAAATGATGAGTATCGGAATAAGTTCAGATAATTATGAATGATTAAAACTATTTTCTCATTTGATTGATTTTCAGACGAAAGAAGTTTATCTCCAAAAGAAAAGAATAAATCCTTATCCATATTTTCCATAAAAGCATTTGCAAGTTCACTGCTGGTAAGTCCGTTTAAAATATTCAACCACAAGTCTGTTTCAACATCATACCAAAGATTATTACTACTAACAGCACGGTTTAATTCTATTTTAAGATTTACAAGAAGATCATCTATTTCGCTTTGTTCCAAAGCAGCTTTGCCGGCAAGTAGTTTATCATTTAATTCCGCCAAACTTGAATATAATTGTTCACTCATTTTTTACTCTTTGTTAAGATGTGCATCACACAATAAAAGTGTACTATACTTTGATTTTGTTTTAATTAAATATAATAATTTCTTAAAGAGAAAATTTGAAGAAAGGGTGGACAATAAAAAACGTCACGGACAAATTAACGCCCGTGACGTAGAAGTATTTTATTGTTCCACAGAATCTGGGTGGAATCCTATCTTAATGCTTTATACCTGCAGCTTCTTCAAGCATTGCTGTAGTAACAGATTTTGGTCTTTCAATCGGATAACCAAGACCACGATCCCAAATAATATTTGCCACAACACCAAGTGCTCTGCCTACAGAAAAAAGAACTGTGTAAAAATCATATTCCTTTAACCCGTAATACCATTGTATAACACCTGATTGCGCATCCACATTTGGCCATGGATTTTTAGCTTTACCTTGCTCAAGCAGCACAGGTGGAACAACTTTAAAAAGTAAATCAACATATTTAAACAATGGATCGTTTGGCAGATGTTTTAAACAAAATTCTCTTTGTGCCATATAGCGTGGATCTGTTTTTCTTAACACCGCATGACCAAATCCCGGAATTACCTGTCCGCCTTTTAATGTATCCCAAACAAACTGTCTCATTTCTTCTTCTGTAGGAATTTTACCACCCATTTTATCATAAACACCTTGCAGCCAGGCAAGTACTTCCTGATTTGCAAGCCCGTGTAATGGACCTGCAAGACCATTAGTCATTGCAGAAATTGAATAGTAAAGATCAGATAGTGCGCTTGCAACCAGATGACCTGTGTGTGCACTAACATTTCCGCTTTCATGATCACTGTGAAGAATGAAGTACATTCTTGCTACATCATCATAAGGTTTTGCTATGCCCATCATATGAGCAAAGTTACCCCCAAGATCAAGCTTTGGATCTGATTCTATCAAATTACCATTCTTATATTTCAATCTGTAAATAAATGCAGCAATACCGGGTAATTTAGCCAGCAAATTTAAACCGTCTTCATAAGTTGGAGCCCAATAATCATTCTTTTTTAATTTACCAGTATTATACTCCTTAACAAATTCTGATTCCCTTTGCATTGCAAGAATAGCTGTTGAAAACATCACCATCGGATGAGAATCTGCAGGCATCGCTTTAAGAATATCAAAAACATATTTAGGAACAACGTGTCTGTTTCTAAACTCCTCTGCTACTTCCTGAACATCTTCCATTGAAGGAATATCTCCGGTTAGCAAAAAGAAGAAAAACCCTTCAACATAAGGCATTTCTCCACCTGGAACTTTAGGAAGCTTTTCTAAAACTTCGGGAATTGTAAATCCGCGAAAGCGAATTCCTTCAAACGGATCAAGGTATGAAATATCAGTAACCAGGCTTTTAATATCCCGGGCGCCTCCAATAATTTGGCCGATATCAACTTCATCAACCTTTACGTTACCGAATTCTTTAAGTAGTCTTGTGGTGCGTGGGCGCCAGGCTTCGATCTTATCCTGGACTTGTTTTTTCAAGCGGGACATTTTCTCCTCCTGAGATAAACTGTTAGATGTTTTATTTCCTTCTTTCAAAAAAGGAAAACGAATTTTATTGGATTACAATATACTAAGAAAAATTAATTGTTTGCGTTTGGCAACTAAAAAATTTTTATTTCTTTCCCCACTCCTGCGGTTTGAACTTTTATGCTTTTGTGTTTTTTAAGAATTGAACTGCCCATCCAATCTAATGAAGACTCATCGCCATGCGTTAAAATTACTGTATCGGGATTTAATTTATCTACAATACTCAATAAATCTTCTCTTCTTGCATGAGCAGAGAATTTAAAATTCCTGATGGTACAACTTACATCTGTCAATTCATCAAACTCTGTCAATTGTATTTTATCTCCGGTTTTAGAATTTGCAATTATGTAACCCGGAGTTTTAGAATCCATATATCCAACCATAAAAATTGCAGAATCTTTTTGTTTGAGCCATCGCTTAGCAAAGGTAAAAGATGATGTAGATTTTATCATCATACCGCTGGATGCAAGAACTATACAGGGATGTTTAAAAAATTCTTCGGAATTTGAAATTTGGAAGTAATCTTTTTGCGGTACCGATCGAAGTTCAAATTCTTTATTAACCCTGTTAACGACAAATCGGTTATAATCGTAAACAAGATTTATTTTTGTTCCCAGCCCACCTGCGTAAATATCTACAGTTGTAAGTTTTCTCTTTTCCATCAACAGCCAGATGGTTGCAAGCATTTCCTGCATTTTGCCAAGAGAAAAAACAGGAATTAAAATTGATCCGCCATTATTTAAAATCTTATTCGCTTCTCCTGCAAATCGCATTGATTCTGCATCCCAATCTAACAGTAAATCCGAATCTGTTGCCCCGTAAGTTGTTTCAAGAATTAATGTATCTATTTTAATTTCAGGAAGTTTTGCTTTAGACAGCAGAGTTTGCTGGTTTAGATTTATATCCCCGGTATAAAATATTTTATGATTATTATTTTCAAGAAGAATTCCTGCTGATCCAAGAATATGTCCGGCATCAAAAAAAGTGCAATTTACTTTAGCTTCCTTCTGCTGATGATAGGAGTTTAACTCAAATTTTTCTTGATATTCTTTGTACTCGATCATTTTTATTAAAAGATCAACTTCATCATGAGAATAAAACCCAAATCCATTCGATTCAATTTCCTTCTTTAAAATTGAAACTGAGTTGTGAAGTGTTAATTCAGCAAGTGCTCTTGTTTGAGGGGTAGTAATAATTTTAACATATGGAAAATTTTTTACAAGAAATGGAAGTGAACCTATGTGATCCTGATGAGCGTGACTGATCAAACATGAATCGATGGGCTTATCTTTTAA
>DASVGS010000537.1:0-6567 GCA_036379435.1 Ignavibacteriaceae bacterium | reverse complement strand
TAATAGTATCTCCCATTTACATAAAAGAACAACTGATCCTGCAAAATTGGTCCGCTTAAACTTCCTTCAAAATTTCTAATAGCGGCAGGATTTATGGATTGAATGTTCCAGAATTTACTTTGTCGGTTTGAAAAATAATCACCTACGTAGGTTTGAATATTACCATTAAAATTATTGCTTCCGTCTTTGGTAACAATATTAATAATGCCGGACATTGCCTGTCCGTATTCAGCATTAAATGCACCGCTAATTACCTGCAACTCCTGAACTGCATTAGCATTAACATTTATCACTGAGCTTCCATCGTAGGCATCAGTAAGTGGAACCCCATCAACCTGATAAGCAATCTGCCCTGATCTGCCGCCACGCACATGCAAATCTCCGCCAGATGACACCACGCCTGCCTGAAGCTGCAATATGTCAGAAATTTCAGTAACGGGAAGCTGGGAAATCATATCTTCACCAACTACAGATGTTGTAGCAGTAACGTCTTTTCTAATTAAAGGTTTTACTGCAACTACTACAACTTCGCCGCCTAACTCAAGTGCAGCAGATTGCAGATTAAAATCCTGAGTGGCAGTAAATCCGCTGGCTACTTTAATTCCTTGAACAGTGATTGAATTATATCCGATAGCAGATGCTTTAACAGAATATGTACCCGGGGCAACGTTGATAATGAAATAATTGCCATCCAGATCGGATGCAGCACCTAATGTGGTACCTTCAATCATAACATTTACAAATGGAAGAGCTTCCCCTGTACCTGCATCAGTTACTTTACCCGCTATTTTACCGCTTTGGCTTAGTGCGATTCCAGATAGCAAAACAGTGATAAAAAGTACAGCTAAAAACTGTAATGTAAACCTCATATAGTCCTCCGAGAGGTAAAATTATAGATCACGTTTGATTGTGTATAAGAAGTGTGTAACAATTAACCTATACTATCTCCTAAACATCTTAATTAATTTCTGATTTCTATAATAGGCCTTTAGCATGACTAATAATTCCAAAGAATCAAAATATCTTAAACTTAGTCCGCTAATAAATGTAAAACTAAAATGTTTTTACAAATGGCATAATTTCAATGGGTTAAATTTAGCGAAAGTAAACGTGATTTCAACTAATACTGGTGAATACATTTTTTAACTATTTTTGAAATTTAACCGCCTTAATTTTTAAGCCAATTAAATTAAAATCTTAATTTATTAATGATTTGCAACCTAAAAATAATTTAGCCTATTTTAATAGATCAGAAATTCTTATAGATAATGTTGATTAATCTAAATAAGGTCAGTTCTTTCTATATTCTGTCATTCCGCCCAGTACATATTTAGCCTTAAAACCATTTTTCTTCAGAATATCTACAGCAACTGCTGAACGATTTTGAGTACGGCACATTACCGTTATCTCTTTATCTTTAAATTTTTCCAATTCATTTATTCTTTGTTCAAGTACTTGAAGAGGAATATTTATTGCAGTATCAATTTTGCCAAGTGGACCGGCTAATTCTTCCGGAGTCCGGACATCCAGAAGAACCATATCTTTATCAGATTTTAACTGTTCTTTAAATTCAGACATCGTAATTGAGTTTGATTTATCCTGTTGTGCGCAGCTTATTGTTGTGAGAAGTAAAACGATAAGAATTATTACATTATTGAATTTATTCATTTGTTTTCCTTTAATTTAATCCACACATACCATTAGAACATCCACCGCCGTAAGAAGGTTCAATTCCGCAGTTTCCATTTTCACAGCTTGAGCTGCCAGATGAAAATCCGGTTGCGCTAAAAGTTGATAATAATTTTTGATTTTCTTTTGAGTTGCATTTAGGGCAGCTGACTTCTTCCTGGTTTAATGATGATTTATGTAAAACTTCAAACTTAGAATTACACTGTTTACATTTGTATTCAAATATAGGCATTGCGTTTACCCTTTTAAATTTTTATTGATTTGTAATTTAATCGCAGTCGCTGAGGTCTAAAAAATTCATTAGACGAGAATGTGCATCTTTAGGAATTTCTACATTGTACTTCTTATAGTAATCAATTGTAAGCTCAACAGTTTTAAAATAGCTCTTACAATCAGGGCAATTATCAAGATGATGTTTTATTGCAACGCATCTATCCGAATTAAGCTCCTCACCAAGGCTTTCGCAGATATGCTGCATAACATCTTTACAATTTGGTTTTTGTTCACTCATCTTTTAAATGCTTCATTTAATTCTTTTCTTAAAAATGCACGTGCTCTGTGCAATCTTGATTTTACAGCAGGAACACTTAGCTCCGTCATTTGTGCTGTTTCTTCAGTAGATAATCCTTCAACATCGCGAAGCAGAAAAACTATTCTGTATTCCGGGCTAAGTTTATTAATAGATTCATCCAGTATTTTTTTTAGTTCCTCATTTTCAATATTCTGATTTGGAATCCGTGACCAATCAGCTGTGTATTTATCTTCATAAAGTTCGTCATCGTCATCAATCGAAATTAAGGATCTTGATTTATCTTTTCTTGCAAGCATTAAGCAATGATTAGATACGATTCTGTAAAGCCAGGTTGATAATTTCGAATTCCCGTCAAATTGATGCAGACTTTTTATCATACTCAAAAAAGTTTCCTGCATTATATGTTCAGCTTTATCCCTGTCCCTGCAAATTTTAAACGAAAAATTATAGACCGTTTGTTCATTGCTTTTTACCAACTGCGCAAGTGCTTGTCTGTCACCGGACTTTGCGAGCTCAACTAATTCAAATTCTTCCATTCGTAAGATGCTTTATGTAAAATGTGGATTCTTTAAGTGGACAAAAATACCAAATTTATTTTAGATAGATAAATATTAAGTTTTTTAACCTTTTTCGCTTGTTCTTTTGTTGCACAATATTTGATTATAATCTGTCATTTGGCAATTATTTTGGATTTTAAAATGAATAATCATAAAACAATAGATCTAATTAAATCAAACGATTTATTTAAAAACCTGGATTTTGATTCATTGAATTTTCCTTACGATGAAAATAATTTTTTGGAATTTAAAGAAGGTGATTTGATTTATTCTTCCGGTCAATCATCTGATAATGTTTTCCTGTTAATTGATGGTGAAGTAAAAATAAAATTGAATACAATTAAACGTTTGTTTTTTAAATCCCCAAACGAATTTTTTGGTGAGGCCGAAGTTTTGCAAAAGGAGCCAAGAAATTCATCCGCTCTTGCTAATACTAATTGTATGCTTTATAAAATTGATGAAAATTTTGTAAATAAATTGTTTAATGATCATTCTCCAATTAAGGTGAATCTTAATCCGGATGGAAAGATAGAATCAACCGAAAACAATAACGATATTAAAATCATTGAGCAGGAAACCGAATCATCTGAAACAGCATTTCCCGAATCTGTAGTTGAAAATGAAAAATCGAGTTATGATTTCAATCATCCCGAAGATGAAAATAATCTGCAAGAAGATGTATTAATAGATAATAATAATACGGATCCAGGTTATTACCCTGAATCTGAAACAGATTATTCTTTGGAAGAAAAATATCCCGATTCAAATGAAAATAATTTTAATCCCTGGGAATTTAACACTTCAAAAGAAACATCTAACTTTATACGAACAGACTTAAACCCCGAATCAGTATTAAACTCTGCTACAGAAACTTTAGATGATTTTGAATCCGGTAATAAAGAAATGAATCCAGAAATTGAGCCAGACGAGATAAATGAAACAGAAAATTCATATAGCATTTCCGAACCTACAACTCAGAAATTTGAACAATTTGAAATAAATTCTGACGCGCTGTCTAAATTTGCAGAATTTATTATGCAGGATGTTAAATCGCCATTACTAACTATAAAACATTATTCATCAATTCTTTCCAGATTTGATTTGTCTGATGAAGTTAAAAAAGTTATCTCATTAATTTCATCACAAACAATCTCTGTTTTAGATCTTCTGCAAGCATCAATTGATTATTCAGAGAAAAACACAAAGACAAAATTGGATGAAGTAAGCTTTAATGAAGTAATGAATAACAATTTAATTATGCTTTCTGATTATGTTGAATCACGAAATGTAAAACTGTTTAAAAAAATTGGTGAAGATGCAAAAGTAAATATTGATGTTAGAAAATTTTATGTAGCGTGCTATTACATTTCGCGTTTTGCATGCGATATGATGAAGCATGGTGGAAAACTTTTTTTTAGCACTAAAATTGAAAATAATTCTGTTGTACTGAATATTAAAGACGAAAATGTTATTGTAACAAAAGAAATTCTGGATAAAGTTTTTGATTTAACTTTTGTTACAGCGAATGAATCATATACGGGTTTAAGTTTAGCAATCTCAAAGTTTTTACTTGAAGCCATGCAAATAGATTTACAATTACAAACAGATGGTTCAGGAACCAACTATATTGTTTCTATTCCTGTTTCTCTGTTGTAATTTTGGGCATGCAATATGATTTAATTACTATTTTAGGCTGCACCGCAACAGGAAAAACAAAACTTGCAATACAACTTGCTGAGTATTTTAATGGCGAAATAATTTCTGTTGATTCACGCCAGGTATATCGCAATATGAATATCGGCACAGGAAAAGATTTATCCGATTACTCCATCAACGGTAAACATATCCCCTATCATTTAATTGATGTCATTAATCCAGATGAGGAGTTTGATGTTTATAAATTTCAGCAATTGTTTTATAATGCTTTTGATGTGATAACAAGCAGAAATAAACTTCCTTTTCTTGTTGGCGGAACAGGAATGTATTTGAGTTCAATCCTGCAAAATTATAATCTAAGCAAAGCGGATTTTGAAAAAACACAACAAGAATATTCTTCGTTTAGTGATGAAGAATTAAAAAATATTCTTAAAAAATCTAATCCTGACTTACATAACACAGCTGATCTTACAAACAGAAACAGAATTTTAAAAGCAATTGCCGTTAGTAAGGCAAAGCAAAATCAAACAGATAATGTAAAGTTTAATTCACTAAACGTTGGAGTTTATCTTTCACGAGATGAAATTAAAAAGAGAATTACTTTAAGGTTAAAAAAACGACTTGATGAAGAAGGAATGGTCGATGAAGTTAGATCGCTTCTGGATTCGGGTATTACTTATGATAAGATGATCTTCTTTGGTTTAGAGTACAAATTTATTGCGCAATATCTTAAAGGCGAGTTAAACAAAAACGATATGTTTCAAAAGTTAAATTCAGCTATCCATTCTTTTGCAAAACGACAAATGACCTGGTTTAGAAAAATGGAACGCGAAGGTGTTTTAATAAATTGGATTGATGGACCGGATTTTAATAAAGCAAAAAAATTAATTGAAAATTCGTTATAAGTCATTGCAAGTCTCGATCCTATCGAGCGAAGCAATCTGTATACTTTATCACTAATATTAATAAATGTTAATTCCAGATAAAATTTCTGCTTACTTAAATAAAAGAGCTTCTAATCAATGGTTGATCGAAAATGATCATCCAAAATATTTTCAGAAAATAATTGTTGTTCCGGCAATTGCCGAATCACAAAACTTACCTAAATTAATAAAGTCTCTTGAACAGAATGATGAACTTGATTTAATAAATACTTTATTGCTTATCGTAGTTAATAATTCTGTTTCGTCTCCTGATGAAGTAAAGGAGGATAATCAAAAAACATTATTGTACCTTAGAGATATAAATTCAAAGCTAAATATTTCATTTATAGATGCTTGCAGCACCGGAAAAGAAATGGATAATAAAAATGGTGGAGTAGGATTAGCCCGCAAAATTGGGATGGATCTGGCGCTCACAAAGTTTGATTACTTATCAATTAATAAAAAAATTCTGATTTGTACAGATGCGGATTGCATTGTTGATTCAAATTATTTATCTGAAATTTCACAAGAGTTTAATAGAAAATATTATGAAGCCGCAGTAGTTAACTTTGCTCACGATATTTCCGGTAATGATGAAGAAACTAAAGCAATAATTTGCTACGAGATATTTTTACGTTATTACGTTTTGGGTTTGAGTTTTGCAAAATCAGAATATGCATTTCATACAATTGGCTCAACGATGTTATGTACACCGGAAGCCTATGTTAAAGTTGAAGGAATGAATAAACGCAAAGCTGCTGAGGATTTTTATTTTCTTGAGAAGCTGGCAAAAATTTATCCAATCGGGGAAATAAGATCGACATTTGTTCATCCCTCAAAACGAGGTTCGTGGAGAGTGCCGTTTGGTACAGGCAGAAGTATTGATAGATATTTATCTAATAGTCGTGATGAATATTTATTGTACGATCCCAAATCATTTATTGTTCTAAAAAACTGGCTGGAAGTTTTATATGATTACTCTCTTACTGAACAAACCAGTTTAATTAAAATTGCAAAAAATATTCACCCGACATTATACGATTTCTTAACTCAACAGGATTTTGAAAACTTTGTTAAGAAAGTTTTATTAAATAACAAAAATAGATCTGAAGTTGAAAAGCAAAAGCACTTCTGGTTTGATGCATTCAAAACATTAAAACTTATTCATTATCTTCGTGATGAAACTTATCCGATTATTAATATGTTTGAT
>DASVGS010000536.1:0-11127 GCA_036379435.1 Ignavibacteriaceae bacterium | reverse complement strand
CTTGATGCCGCAAGCAGCAAACACCTTGATTATAATATTCAGGATGGATTGAATTATCGGGCACAAATTGATCTGCTAATAACATTTTCCGGAAGCCGGCTGCCAAAAGAAAAGTTTCTTTCTTTATTACTTTATATTAGCCAGGCATCAATAACCAATGGCGATTTTTTAGCTGCCATCGATATCAATGAAAAAATAATATCTCTTACTTCTGATGATATTGATATGAAAGACCTTTCTGCCAATGCGCATCTTTTAGTTGGCGATATATACAGCAGGCAGGCAAAGTGGCAGGATAGTTTTAACTACATTAATAAAGCACTGGAAATTTTTCAATCAGTTAGCGATACAAGAGGTGTAGCCAGATGTGAAAATTTATTAGGCACAATCTATGGCGATCTTGGAGATATACAAAAAGCAAAAGAAAATTTTGAATCAGCTCTTGATAAATCCAATGATGAAAAAAATTATAAAGAAAAAGGAAAGATTGAAATTAATTTAGGAATTATAAGTAACATCAAAGGATTATTTGATGAAGCTTTAATTAATTTCAAACGTGCTTTGATCAATTACGGAAAAGTTGGTGATAAAAAACGAATGGCAGAAATTCATCAAAATATTGGAATGGTTTACACGAAAAAAGGGGAGTATAAACTGGCAATAAACGAATTTGATGAAAGTCTTTCTTACTCCATTGAAATTAATTATTTGCAGAACATTGGCATCGTTTATTTAAATAAAGCTTTTGCACATACCCAAATGGATGATTTAGCGTTGGCTAATGCATTTGCTGATAAATCAATGGAAGTTGCGCACAAGCTAAATGATAAATTAACCATTGCAGAAGTTTATAAGATTAAGGGAATAATTCAGCGCAATCTAAAAAATTATATTCTTGCGGAAAATTATCTGGAAACGAGTTTAAGATTAAATATCGAAGCAGGTAACCAGCTGAACCGGGCAGAAACATACCAGGAGTTGGGTTTGCTATACAAACAAATGGGTAAAATCCAGCAAAGTATTCAAAGCTATAAAAATGCTTTAGAGTATTTTAAGAAAATAAACTCAGAACCCGATGTTGCATATATTGAAAATCTTTTAGCCAATAAATAAAAATGCCTGCTCAATTGAACAGGCATTTAAATGTTTTAACTCCCTTATCTATTTAAATCAAACCCTTTTAAACTATCCAGACCAAAACTTGGTAAAGCAATTGCTGCAACTATCATTCCGATAACAAAGTAAACTACAATTGCTATTATTATTATTACAACTAAGTATCCTACTAATTTATCCTGTGGAGTATCTTTTACAATTTTTAATCCCAGGTACATTAGATAAAGCGAGTACAATCCAAGAATTCCCAGTATCCCTAAAATTGGAATAATACCAAAAATTCCAGCTATCCAGGCGGCGGTATAAGAATAAACAGCAACCTTTAGAGAAGCTTCCATATTTTTTGTCGAACCGAATGAAGGTGCTAGTGCATCGATGATAAAAGCTATCAGATAAATGCCTGCTAAACTTAGTATATAATAAACAATTGCATATATAAGTCCGTTAGAAACCGGAATTTTATATGAACCAAAGGGTCCCAAAGAAATACCCACCAATGATTGACCAATAAAAGTAGCGATGACAGGAATGAGTGCCAGTATCATAGCATACTTTGTAAAAAGATCCGCAGTTGATGATTGTTCGTTCTTTATTACTTCCCATTCTGTTTTAGGTGTAATAAGAATGTTTTTAACGCGGTCAACAAGATTCATACTATACTCCTATAGATTGTGATTAAATATCGTAATAGTTTATAATACGATTACTTTTCGATACCAAAATCTTTCCAGCTTTCAAGTTTACTCAGATCAATCATATCAACGGCAGCTCTTAATTGATCCATTAAAATATTATTACCGCTTGCTTCTATTACAAATCGTTTTGCAACAAGAACAGAAAGTTCTCCATATTTACCATCATTGTCATATTTTTTGTATCCTTTGTTTCCTTTATAAGTAATAGTTTTTTCATAGCCCGTGTCATTTTCTTTATTGATATCGACCATATACCAGCCGTATGAAGCTAAAGTAGATAAACCTGACACACTCCCAAGATCAGTAATTTTTAAATCGATAGACACATTATGATCAGCATCGCTGTAATCAGCAGTTGCATGAGATATATTCATTCCCATTGCATCAACTTTTTCGCCTTCAAGATTAGATCTTTTTAAATCACCAATCTTTTCGGGAAGTAATGCTTTAAGATCCCGGAAATCTACCGGATTAATTTTTTTACCATTTGTAAAATTATCGGAAACATCTTTTACTTTATCAGTAAAATTTTCAAGATTGCTTTTGTCGGATGAATCATTTTGCGGTGTGTTAGAGTTTTTATCTCCACAACTATAGAAGAAGAAAGTAAAAGATAACAAAAGAAAAACGAAGCACCGTTTAACCATATCTCCTCCTACACTGTTTTGAATAAATTGAATTACAAATAACTCAATTAAAATTAATGAAGACGGATAATGTTGATAGTTTAACGGGTATTAACTTAAGAAAAATAGATGTGCTTGTAAATAGCGGCATCAAAATAGATATTAGCTAAAATGACCACTTTAACCGCGTAAAAAAGTAATTACCGGAATCTCCAAATTCTGTTAAATGACCGCCATTAAAAAGTAATGCTATTAAATAAAAATCAAGATTTGTTAAAACTGAGTAGCTTACAGAAGGAACAAATACAAAAGATTTATCATTTGGATTTATGATTGTAAATATAGAGCCGCGTATAAGAGGAGTAATATCATAAGAAAACTCCTGATACAATGACCATTTTGATGCGCTTAACATTCCAAGATTATGAGCCTCATTATTGAACAGACCGGCATTTTTAGATTTACCATTACTATTAAAAAGTATCTCAGTATGTATATAAAATGAATTTGGAAAAGTATAATCACCCGATAAAACAAAACTTAGGACGTTATTTTCATTTGCTGAAATTGCTTCTTCACCAAGGTATGAATAAATAGGATCGTAGTTAGTAATTTTAGCAGGATGTTGAGAATAGGTTATCTCACCTCTAAATCCTGCATCAAGGATATCTCCGCTCCACGCGGTTCCAATTATCCATCTTTCCTGTTTCAATCCAGCCATAATGTTAAAGTCATAATCAAAAGCGTTTTGAGAAAGCAAAAACGCATAAGATGAATTTTTTTTATCTCGTGCCGGAGCCAAAGCAAGCTCAACTTTACTTACAGCACCGGTATAATATTGTATTCTTAATGCATCAACACCCGGTAATTCTTCGTGATCAAAATCCAGAACAGAACTTGGATTAAAAATATCAAGCGGATTCCAGACCCAACTGGTACCCCAGGCAATTCTTTGTCTTCCTATAGTTGTTTGCAAATCGCCTGCATAATAATCCAGATATAATCTGTCTGCTTCCAGGTATCCGATGGTGGATTTATTATTCCACAAAAAAACATCCAAATCCATTAATGGCTGGTATGTTTTTATTGCATCAGAATAGTTCGGATAATTTTTTACGCTGCCGCCCGCAAGTGCTCTAAATCTTAATTCCATAGTGGCAGTAAGGTTATTTGACGCATACCATTTAGTGTTCAATCGTGCGTGCAAAAGATGATCATAGTACCTTTCATTAAACTGCGGATATTTAACAGAACTAAACAAATATTTTGCATATCCGCCAACGGAGTAGGAATCAGTTTGTGCGAAGGAAATAATTGAGCAAAAAATAAAAACTAAAAATATTTTATGAATCAATGATTGCATGTGCCGGATTCATTTCATCTTTATTAATTTTTCCATCCTGTAATGTTACAATTCTGTGTGCTCTCTTTATCACCCTTTGATCATGAGTGGAAAATACAAACGTCATATTATGTTTATGATTTAAATCTTCCATTAAGTTTAAAAGTGATTCAGCACTTACGGAATCCAAATTTGCAGTTGGTTCATCTGCCAAAACAAATGATGGCTGGGATGCCAATGCTCTTGCAACGGCTACCCGCTGCTGCTGACCTCCTGAAAGTTCTGCGGGTGTGCTATTGATTCTATCTTTCAATCCAACTGCTTCTAAAAATTCTATTGCACGTTTTTCTCTTTCGGATCTTGTAATATTTTGAAGGAGCATTATAAACTCAACATTTTCTTTTGCTGTAAAAACGGGAATAAGATTATATGCCTGGAATACAAAACCAATGTGATGCAATCTAAAATTAATCAAAGCATCAGGTTTGTAAGTTGAAATATCAATTCCATCAACAATAATTTTACCTTCCGTTGGTTGATCAAGCCCGCCGATTAAATTTAGCAAAGTAGTTTTGCCGGAACCCGAAGGACCAACGATTGAAGTGAACTCACCTTTTTCGATTTTCAAATCAACATTATCCACAGCTTTTATGGGAACGATAGTTTCATCATAAATTTTAGATACCTGGTTTAATTCAATTAATGCCATTTTTACTCCGTTAATACGTTCTAATTGCATTTGAAGGATTTAATTTAATTGCTTTGATGGCTGGATAGAAAGCACCTAAAACAGCGGTTACTAATATCATTAACACTAATGGCGGATAAAACGAAAAAGGTAAACTTGTATAAAGCCTGGTACCCAAACTCCACTGTGATAGTCCTTCGGTAAATGCAGAAAGATTAATTCCAACACTTCCAAAATATTGAATAAAGATTAGTGCTAAAATTACACCCGCAATACCGCCAATAAATGATAATGAAATGGTTTCAAACATAATCATAAAAAAGACTCTGCTTCTTTTCATTCCAACAGCCATTAGCACACCAAACTCACGCACTCTTTCCATTACAGACATAAGCATTGTATTAGTTATTCCAAACAGAAGTGCAAATAAAATTATTCCAAGAAAAATATTCATTTGTGTCATCAGCATATCGTTAAAAAGTTTTAGCTCAGGGGCAAGTTCCCCCCAATTTTTTACTGATAGATTTGAAAATTGATTTTTTATTGGAATGTACACAGAATCTGCAACCTGAACAGAAGTTAATCTTACAACAATTTCGTTAGAAAACATGTTTGAGTTTAAAAGATTTTGTAAGTCATTTTCTTTAACGAATACATTTGATTTATCAAAAACAGAGGATTCTGTTTTAAAAATTCCTGCTATTCTAAATGCACCATAAATTATTGATCCATCTGTGCCTTGAAAACTTAAAATAATTTTAGACTTTATATGTAAGCCTAAATTATCTGCAAGCTTTTCTCCAATTACTATTTGATTTTTAAAATCCTCAGTAAAGTAACTGCCATCAACTACTTGTTTGTAAATTGAAGTGACATTCTTTTCGTTCGCGGGATTTATTCCAATTATTCTTACACCATTAGAAGTTGATGCCGAGGATGCCATACCCTCAATCATAATTCTTGATGAAATGCCGGTAACATATTTACTTTTTTTTATTGTACTAATTACATTTTCAAAATTTGGAATGGTATCAGAAATAAGTTTTTCATCTTCAAAATCTTTGGAATGAATTTGAAAATGTCCAAGATCCCGATCAATTGTTGTATTGATCATCGAGTCCCACATTCCAAACATTGTTGCACTTGCAAACAAACCGCAGCATAATCCAACAGCAATTGCAGTAATAATTATCAAGCTTCTTTTTTTATTTCGCCAGATATTTCTCCATGCAAGAGTTAAAAGCATATTATCCTCTTATAGCTTCCACAGGTTTTAATTTTCTGATAAATAATATTGGATAAAGTGCCGATACCAAAGCAATTGCAAGCACCGTCCATATTTGCGCAAAAAACATTCCCGGATAAACAGCAAAGGGAAGTATTGGTTCAAAGCCCCAGGCAAGAATTGCGTCTGCCATTTCACCCGTTAATGGAATTGGATTTGATTTGAAGTAAAGTAAAATCGGAATACTGATAATTGCACCGGTAAACACTCCAAGGAATGAAACAAATAAAGTTTCATACAGAGTTACCAAACCGAGTTTCCATTTTTTCATTCCTACTGAAATTAGAATTCCAAATTCTTTTACTCTTTCCGCTGTCATCATCATAATTGTGCCAAAAATTCCAAATGCTATTACAACATAAAGTATCCCAAGCATAATTATACCCTGAGCATTATCTACCTGAATTGATTGCACAAGTTCAGGAGAAAGTTCTTTCCAATCCATCACTTCATATTCAACATTAAAAATATTTTTTATCCGGGATTCAATTTCATCAAGTTCATTTGGATTATTAATCATAATTGAGAGCGATGTTAATCTATCCGGGGCAGAAAAAAGCCATTGTGCATTATTTAAAGTTAAATATGTAAACGATTTGTTAAGTTCGGGAAGGGTGAACTTAACGATACCTATAATCGGAATCTGCGCCGCTGCAGTAACTCCGTGATAACCTTGTCCATAAATTACTACGCTGTCACCAACTCCAACCTTTAGGATTTCTGCTAATCCTTGCGCGATTACAATTCCTTTTGATGAATCATCCAGAAGATTGCCTTGAATCAATTTATTATTCAGGTCTGTTAATTTGTTTTCTTCTTTTGGATCAATGCCGGTTATTTGTGTTACTTTTGTTTTATTTCTGTGGGAGATTAAAGAATAAGTTTCAAATCTTGGTACAGCCAGTGTTATACCCTTAATTTTTTTTAATTCAGAATATTGTTTTTCATTAATCACCATACTTTCTTCAAGTGATCTTTTTTCCCAGTAATCTTTTCCGTGTATCTGTATGTAGCCTGTGTACATTCTTACAGATGCATCAATCATATAATCATAATATCCGGTTTGCATCGATCGCATAATTAATGCAAGAATAACGGCAAAGAATACAGATGCAGCAGCAATTAAAGTTCGCTTTTTATTCCGCCATAAATTTCGCCAGGCAAGTTTTACGTAAGTGCTCATCTTACTCTTTTCATATTTTGTTCAGAATAGAACGATTCTTCGGTTTTTATATTGAACTGAATTTTGTAGTAATCCATTACTGTTTTATTACCCGGTTTATCTTCGGGAATCATTTCCCAATGAGTAAATATATTTCTGCCATCCATCTTTTTAAGATCAGATCCCATAAACTTTTTAACTAAAAATCCATCTTCATCATAATACTCAACTCTTGGCTGCAGATAAGTTTCTTTTTCGATCCAGGTTATTATTTTTCCCCAAACAACACCGGCTTCTGGTTTTGGTATTAATTGTATTTTATAACAATTCATTCCATTAAACTTTTCTTCTCCAATCAGTTTGTGAGTATAATCTTTAATAACAGAAGATTCTCTTACAAGATCATCATTTGTAAAATCAGATCCCATCCAGCTTTGCAGCATCATTGATGGCGGAATTTTAATTACTTTTTGAGCGGAAGGAAGCCAATTCCAAACTTCATTTTTTCTTTTAAGAGTAACTGTCCCTTTATCTCTTGCAGGTTCGGTGATATAAATTAAAGAGTAATCCGGTTCCAAAGCCCAAACTTTCATACTCATTTTTCTGGACCAATCGGGTTTTATAATTTCCATTGAAATTTCTGAATAGCTCGAACTGGCACGCATCAGTTGATCAGCTTTTTTAACTATTTCGGTGGCATCCTGTGCAAATATTGTTGAAGTTATAAGAATAGTTAGAAAAAATATTTTTTTCATTATGAACTCACAAATTATTTATTTCTAAAAATTGGCACATATATTTTTTTAATAAACTTAATTATGCAAACTGTTTAATAAGTATTTTTTTAACATCATCTGCCGGAAAATTTTTTGGATCAAGCATGCAGTGCATTTGAATTCCATCCATAACAGCAGAAAAATATCTGACCATCGTTTCAGGATTTTTAAAGCCTTTGCTTGTAAAATACTCGGTAAAACGTTGCATATACGGTTTTCCCATCTCAAGCATTTTTTCAAGTACAATAGCCATAACATCCGGTTGTAAAAAAACGCTAAAGTATAATTTCCAGAAGTAAGGTTTTTCCATTACCAGATCAATTCCAACGTTAATAAAATTAATAACGTCTTTGCGGGTGAACTTATCTTCGGGATGAAGCGGCATAAATTCGCACATCAGGTTTTCTATCATTCCTATCATAAGTTCTTGAAGCACCTGCTCTTTACTTTTAAAATAGTTGTACATCAAACCCTTTGAGACACCTGCAGTTTTTGCGATAGCATCAACAGTGGTTAAATGATATCCATGTTTAGCAAATACTTCCAAAGCAGCATCAAGAATTTTTTTTCTGCTTTGCTGTCTTATCTCTTCAAATTGTTGTTTGGTTCTCGGCATAATATTTTGACTGAATGTTCGTTCAAACATAAAATTAATTATGAATTTTGTCAATAAAAGATGTTTTGGATGGCGCTTATTTTTGACAGATATCACTTTTATCAGTTCAAGTGGTTTGGAATAATTTTATTTCCGGTTACAGATTTTAATGATATTGTTATATTTTTATCAAAAGCATTCAAAAAAATCTGAGATTAAAATGATTAGCAAAGAACTTTTAGATATTCTCTGTTGTCCAGAAACTAAAGCCGATCTTGTTCTTGATGGTAATACTCTTGTTTCAGTTGATAAAAACACAAGAAGACGATACCGGATTGAAGACGATATACCTATTATGTTGATTGATGAATCTGAACAGTTGAGTTTGGAAGAATGGACTGCAATAATGAAAAAACACGGAAAGACTGTTTAATTATTTCTAATTGATTTAATAATCATTCTTATTTCATCATTCCGGGAAAAGTTATAGTGAACAAAACTATATATCCGCTGTACTGTTTTAAAAGAATAAACGCACAAGTTTCAAAAATTATTAATGCCTATCTTTAAATAATAATTGTTTTTATTTTTTAATTAATCGATTGACAAACAATGGATCCAATAAATATAATTATCGGGTTAAACATTATAGCAACCTTTGGAGCAAATATTGGAGCGGCTAAAAAAGGTATAAAAGATAAAGTCGGAGTTTTTAAAGATAAACCAAAGACATATCTGCAAACATATCCTATCTTATTTTCAACAATTACTTTGGTGCTGTTAATCATAAGTCTTTTTCAAATAGGTACACTTGAATATAAAAGCGAGTATCAAACATTAAGGATTATTGGATTATTAATTTATCTGGTTTTTTCCTGGGTACAGATTTGGGCAACCAAAACTTTAGGTGAAAATTATACTCAGGAAATTGCAATCAAAAAAAATCATCAGCTTATTACAGATGGTCCATTTAAGTTCGTACGTCACCCGCAATATCTTTCACAGATTTTATTGGATATTGGAGGAGCTGCCGCAACATTGAGTTTTATACTCGCACCATTAGCTCTGATTCAAATTCCATTTTTATTCTTACGCGCAGCTTTTGAAGACAAACTGCTTGAGAAACATTTTGGTGAAAATTTTAAATCATACAAGAAAAAAAGTGGAATGATAATTCCATTTGTAGGATAAAAGTTTTTGATGATGAAATTATTTCTTTTAGTATTTATTGCTTTGTTCTTTAGCTGTCAATCTTTTTCGCAGGATGGAAACAATGTTCTTGTTGTTACAAACACGGGAATGAAAAATATTCCTGCTTATGTGCGTGAGGGAACTATCTATTTTCCGCTTAAAGATTTTGCTGAAGTACTGGGAGTAAATTACTACTACAATGAAACTGCACAGAAAATTGAAGTAAAGTTTGATAATTATTTTGTTAAAGCCTCTGCAAAAAATCCATTTTTAATTTTAAATGAAAAAAACAGTGATAAACAATTAATTATTCAGTTGCCAACATCTACTTATCTTATTAACAAAAAAGTTTTTGTACCATTAAAATATAGTCTTAAAGCACTTTCAACTGCATACGGTAAAGAGTTAAGCTTTGAAGCTCCGAATAAAATTGTTATCGGAAAGAATAAAGAGGATATAAAAGAAGTTCCGGGTGCTTTTAATATTACAGGTATTTTGCTGGATGAAAAAGCTAACGGAACACTGATAACTGTTAAATCAAATAAACGAATTCCATCTTACCACAGTGCATTTAAAAATGGAGTGCTTACATTAATTTTTAGAAAAGTTAATGTTGATGCTGAAAATGTTAAGTACAGTGGGGGAACAGGTGTTGTGAAAAATATTGATGCAAAAAATCTTGGTGATGATGCGATAATAGATATTACAGTTAGTAAAGAGTACACAACAAATGAAGTGATGAATATTGAAAAAAGTAATGATATTCAAATCACAATTCATAATAAACTGTTTACTCAAAACAATTCATCAAATAAATTAAAAGAAAAATGGGAGTTTGATGTAATTGTTATCGATGCAGGACACGGCGGACAGGATGCAGGCGCAATTGGAGTAAACGGTGTAAAAGAAAAAGATATTAATCTTGCAATTGCTTTAAAGCTGGGCAAACTTATTGAAGAAAACATGAAAGATGTTAAAGTTGTTTACACACGTAAATCGGATGTGTTTGTTGATCTGTATAAGCGAGGTAAAATTGCAAACGAAAAAGGTGGTAAACTCTTTATTTCAATTCATTGTAACTCAACGTCTAAAAAACCCAGCAGTGCAAATGGATTTGAGGTGTACCTGCTGCGCCCGGGCAGAACTAAAGAAGCAATTTCAATAGCCGAATTTGAAAACAGTGTTATTAAGTATGAAGAAAATCCCAACCGTTATGAAAAACTTACTGATGAAAATTTTATTCTCGTTAGTATGGCACACTCATCTTATATGAAATACTCTGAGCGTTTTGCTGAGTATTTACATAAAGAATTTAGCAATCATCCCACACTTTCTTCACGCGGAGTAAAGCAAGCAGGATTTTATGTTCTTGTCGGTGCTTCAATGCCGAGTGTGCTTATTGAAAGCGGCTTCCTTTCCAACACCAGCGATGCCAAACATTTAAGTACTGCTTCCGGTCAACAAAAATTTGCCGAGTATGTTTTTAACGGTATTAAAAAGTACCGGGATAGCTACGAGCTTGAAATGCAGAATGAGTAATTTGGTTCCTCCCCTTTAAGAAAGGGGAGGCTAGGTGGGATTTTGATTAAGGAGACAAAATCTTATGACGCAACTTTTTAACAAGCTTACCGAAAAAGAAAAACGACGTAGG
>DASVGS010000535.1:0-3688 GCA_036379435.1 Ignavibacteriaceae bacterium | reverse complement strand
TGCTACTTTATGTTCAATATATTGCACCAAATTTGTCGTGAAAAATAATTAGATGACAATTTTCATAATTTATTTTATTGGGTAATCATTCCCTTTTATTATTAAAATAATAACCGGAATATCACTTTGAAAGAAACAATTTTATTAGTTGATGACGAGCTCACTTATCTGGAATTACTGAAAAGCATTCTTCAACAAGAAGGTTATGCCAATGTAATAACGGAATCAAATCCATTAAACGTTCCCAATATTTTAAAATCTCAAAAAGTAGATCTTATTCTGCTGGATATCTATATGCCCCAAATGAACGGATTGCAATTATTGGAACAAATATAACCGGAGTATCCCAATATTCCAGTTATAATTGTAACTGCTGTAGATGATAAAGAAATAGCACTTGAAGCGATCAAATTTGGCGCATATGAATTTATTATCAAACCTCCGGATACAGACCGACTACTTTTAACAATACGTAATGCAATCGGATATAAACTTCTTGAACGTGAAAGAGATGTGCTCAGATCAGAAGGAGCTTTAACCAAGGTTGATGATAATAAATTCGAAAATATTATCACCGATTCCGATACAATGTTAAAGGTTTTTAACCTTGTTGAAATATTTGCACCCACAAATGAAACAATACTTATTGTTGGTGAAACAGGTACTGGTAAAGATTTGATTGCGAAAAAAATCCATGATCTTTCAACCAGAAAATCGGGGCCATATGTTGCTGTAAATCTTGCCTCAATATCAACCTCACTTTTTGAGAGTGAATTATTCGGCAATTTAAAAGGTTCTTTTACCGGATCAACCGGGGACAAGCAAGGTTATTTTGAAGCTGCCAATGGTGGAACAATTTTTCTCGATGAAATTGGCGAACTGCCAAAAGAACTCCAGGGAAAACTTTTGCGGGCCATTCAATACAATGAGATTTTTAAAATAGGTTCATCAACTCCTATCAAACTGGATATCAGAATTATAGCCGCAACAAACAGAGATCTTGTTGATGCGGTTAATAAAGGAAATTTTCGTGCTGATCTGTACTATAGATTAAATCGCGGGCATATAAGTTTACCTCCGCTCCGTAAACGAGGTAATGATGTTTTACTGCTTTCAAATCATCTTATAAAAATTGCAAATAAAACCTACGGAAAAAATATAATTGGTTTGACCCGTGAAGCGATTGCGCAATTGAGAAATTATAATTTCCCCGGGAATGTAAGAGAATTAGAAAACATTATTTTTAATTCTGTTGTTCAATCAGAGGATAATAAAAGATTAAAATCAGTAGAGATACCAGGTTCCATAAACGATAGCGAAGTTGAGATTCAAAAGTCTGACATATTAATTTCTTTTGAAGAATTAGAAAAGAAACACATAATTAATGTGATGGGCATATTAAATAATAATGTAAGAAAAGCATCCCAGGTACTTGGTGTTAGTGAACGAACACTTCAACGAAGACTGAAAAAAATACGGGAAGATTAAGTCAATAATGGCTCTGAGCGTAATTTTTAGCGTCAAATTTGTCAGCTAAATTATGTAGATAGTTAATTACGCTACATTTTCTGCTGTTTATTCAACATTTCAAATCTTTTTTCTATCAAAATCTTTTGCACGCAATTTGCGTAATTATGTAAAAGCTTTTACATCATTAAGTAAATGTATTAAGAGTAAAAGAATATTGATAAACTATAATTAAGAAAGATTTGGCCTATGAGAACAATTTCAACAACCCCGAGCACAGTGAATGATTTTAATTACGGCAGAGTTTTCGCAATTGAAAGAAAAAATGATTTTTCAATTATTATGAAATTGGTTATCGCTTCTTCGTTTTTATTTGCAGTAGCTGTACTAATATTTTAATAATTAAATCGTAAAATCATCATTCCTGATAAGCAATAATATCGCCGAGTTAGGAACGATTAAAAATTTTTCTCTCTCAAATTCAATTTCAAAAGCTTCTTTTCTTAAAAATATCGCCAGATCCCCTTCCCTTGCCTGAAGAGGAATGTATTTTACCTGATCATCTTTTCCCTTCCATAGTTCATCTTCATTTTGTGCAGATGTTGCATATCCCGGTCCAACCTTAATTACATAACCACTCTGAATCTTTTCTTTTTCAGATACACCAAGCGGTAAGTATAAGCCGCTATTTGTTTTATTCGCATCTTCCTGCGGTCGGATTAATACTCTATCACCAACTACAATAAATTTTTGAAGGTTTTTAATATTCAGATTCATGATTTTTTCAAATTAAATAATTGATACAGTACAAATATAAAAAAATACTTTAAGCTGTTTTAGAACTTCGTGTAAACTTAATCAGGTACGGTAACAAAGCAGGATAATTTTTTACTAACCCAAAGCCCAGTCTGCGTGACTTCCTGTTTAATATTATTCCCTGGATAAGCTTTGCAGTATAAAGTCTTTTATTAAAAACTTTTTCATACTGCTTTTTATAGAATGAGTATATTTTTTCACGATTCGTATCATCAATACCATACTTGCTAATTATTTCAAATAGCATCCTTGCTGATTCCATAGCCATGCCTATTCCATCGCCAGCTAAGGGAGAAATAACACGTGCGGCATCTCCAACCATAATAATCCCATTTTCAACTACTTTCCTGCTACCAAAATAAATATTGCCGGTACCATAAATGTTTGTTGATTTGATATAATCTATTGCCTCTTCACGAAATATTTTATGAAACTGCTTATTATATTTTATAAAATCAATTAGTCTATCGCGAGACGGGATTTTCGATTGTTTCCGGTTTTCCAGAAAACAAACTGTAATTTCTTTATCGCTAACCTGATTCATTCCACAATAAAGTTCATCATCAGTATAAATTCTAATTTCATTGTTGAATGATTTTTTTAGAAAATTGATTGGCAGATGAAATTTTATTCCATTTAAGTTTGATTTTTTATTAACAAAATCTCTTTCAAGTTTTTTGTCTAAAATGTTTTGCTTACCGTAAGCGCCAATTACAAGTTTAGATTTTATTTTAAATTTATAGCCAAATCCATTTTCAATTTCTGAAATAAAATTTGAGTCCGACTTTATTATTGATTTAACTTCAGCAGGCTGAATAATATTAACTTTTCTTTCTTTTGCTTTTTCTATTAAAAGAGAATCAAAAATAGAACGTTTCATCGCATATGCATCAAAACTAAGTTTCGATTTTAATTCAATTCCGGAATCATTCACAGCGCAGAATGATATAAGTTTATTCGGTTTTAGCGAAAGAAAATCATTAAAGAGATTTAATTCATTCAGAATATCAGTAACTTCTTTGGAAAGGAATTCTCCACATAAGGTTTCGCGAGGAAAAATTTTCTTTTCAATTACAGTAATATCAAATCCCAATTGAGAAAGGTAAAGAGCAGTAGTTGAGCCTGCCGGACCACCACCAATAATTAATATATCTGTGGTTTGTTCGTTCATTTTTTAACTACGACCATCCATCTAAACGCCCACTTTTTTTTGATTACAAAATCTGTTACACCGGCATCTGATAAGAGCTTAAGTATTTCTTGTTTTGTAAATCCTCGTTTTACAGAAATTTGAGCGTCATTCTTCACCATCGCACTTTTTGAAAAAAGTACTGTTAAGATTTTTATTCCAATCAATGCAAAGAAAGATCTTTGAAGATTTCATTACTTTAAAACCGAATAAACT
>DASVGS010000534.1:0-6491 GCA_036379435.1 Ignavibacteriaceae bacterium | reverse complement strand
TGTCCGGCAGAATCACCGCTTGCACGGAATAAAGTATAATCATCACCGCCAAGTGAAATGGGAGATGCTTTACGTTCATAAATAAATGGATGCAGATTGTTTTGCTCCAGATCAGATTTATAGAGATTTACCTTTTGTGCATCGGATGATCCAAATACACGCGCCATACCTTCATAAATTTCATAATGTGAATGTTCATTACATAAAAAAATACTATTAACACGCAATCCGCATCTTTTACAATACGCCTGATGACAAATTGCACAAACGCCTTTCGCCTCAACATCGGAGTGATTGAAACAGCTTACATCATCAATAAAAATTGTACCGCATTTAGTGCAGAATTCTGAATCGTTTGAGATCTCTGTTCCGCAGAAATCACATAAAAGTTTTTCGGGCATTGTTCCTCCTGGTTGCTGGATGCTTAATTCTGGATACTGGATTCGGAATACCGGATGCTGGATAGGGAGTATGAATTCGCATTTACCGGCAACAAGTATTCAGGATCAACTATCTCTAAAAATTTGCTAAAAAATATTTATAAAATGAAAGTTTTACTCAGTTGATAATCCTCCTCTGTTATCACGTATCATTCTTGAGTAAAGTGAAAGGTTGGGATCGAATAAAAATTTCAGCCAAAGCTTTGTCCAGGATTTATGATAAACAAGATTATCATAAAACTCCGGCGCTGCTGCTTTTAGTTTTGGAAGATTATTCCATGGAATTGATGGAAAATCATGATGTTCATTATGATATCCAACATTTAAAGCTACCGTATTAAGCGGTCCGTAATAGCTGTAAGTTTCCTGCGGAGGTGCAACAAGAAAATGTTCCTGTATCCATCTTGCGCCAAGCGGATGAAAACCAATTGAGAAGAAAAAAGAGAAAACAAGATAAAGGAAAGAGTTCCAGCCAAAGAAAATTATTACAAGTACATCAATTCCAAAAACAACAATCCAGTTAATAATTGTCCATACATTCATAAACTGGATTTCTTTAAGACGTGGAGTTCTTACTGCCTGAAATACAGGGAATAAAATTTCCCAGAGTGCTTTTCCTAAAAAAGAATTACCAATTAGTTTTGCTTCCCACTTGCTTGCAAGATCAGCATCAAGATAATAATCACCCTGAAAAGAATGATGTTTTAAATGATAACTTCTGAAAGAAACGGAGCTTGGCAAAACGTTTGGGATATCAGCGATAATTCCGGAGATAAAATTCATTGCTCTGTTTTTAAATATAAGGTTGTGTGCCGCCTCGTGTATTAATACATAGCATGCATGATTTGCAAAAGCACCCACAAAAAAAGCTGCTATAAGTGCAAGCCACCATGGTTGTGATGAAAGTAAAAATGCAATTGTTAATTGTAATGCAACTACAAACAGTATTATTAATAAACTTACAGGATTTCTGCCGATATGTTCACGCACTTCAGGATGTGCTTTTAAAA
Organism: Ignavibacteriaceae bacterium; assembly: GCA_036379435.1. Classification (GTDB taxonomy): domain Bacteria; phylum Bacteroidota; class Ignavibacteria; order Ignavibacteriales; family Ignavibacteriaceae; genus IGN3. Next base: position 5,041 of record DASVGS010000534.1, on the reverse strand, counting down.
TTGCACGGGTTCTTTCTTTATGCGGTTCAAGCTTGGTTGAATACTGAAATTCCTTTTTTGCGGAAGTCATTTTAAGCTGCCTTTATTTTATTTGACACTTTGACTGCACAAAATTACGATAAAATACTGAAAGTTGTTGGTGAAGCTAAAAAGCATTTGTCACACTGAGCGCAGTCGAAGTGTGACAACTAAAAATGTGATATTATCTTTCTTACCTCGACTACGCTCGAAATGACAGGAAATAATAACTCTTAATCAAAACGCTGTTACAAATCCAACACCAATTTTTGCATATTCTTGTTTAAAGTCATAAGAAAACTCACCAACTAAACGAATATTTCTTTTAATTAAATAGCCTAAATGTCCGGAAAGTGTTTTGTAATTCAAATCTGATTGATCAGATTCAATCCAGTTAAACAAACCAACAGCATACCATTTGCTATCATCTCCATCAGGACGATAAATAAGCTCAGTAAAAGCACCACGGGTTTTTAAGTCAATCGTTGGACCAAAATAAGGATTACCATCATTTCGTTCTACGTATTGCAGATTAAGTTCCAGCGGTTCAAAATTAATTGTAGCATCACCGCCAAGCATCCATAATTCATTAGTTGCATCACTCGGTTCAAATTGCTCAATGGGTTTTTCTTTTCCCCAATAACCCAATGCTCCGATTCTTAAATGCTCACCTGCATCCTGAGAAATTCTACCCATAAAATTTTTGTATTTATCATTGTCAAAATTGCCTCCCATAAATCCCTCACCAATCCCGCTTCCATTTACAATCTGTAAAGTAATGTCTGTTCCGCTTTCAAAACCATAAGTAAACATTAAACCTCTGTCGTAGGTTAAATCAACTTGCGAGGCACCCGGTCTTACTTTATAAATAAAATAATCATCCCTTGTTAATCGAAGCTCTCTTTTAAATATTGGATCACAAACCTGGAATTGTCCAATCGTAATATCGAGTTCACTATCAAATACATTGTTGAACATTAACCATGCATCTTCAATTTTTCCGGCTTCACCATTTTCAAGAATATAATAAACATAGTAAGCAATGTTATTTGTTATAGCACCGCCGGTTAATAATTTAAATAGCAATGGCGTTGTAAAATCAGATTGCTCTGTATTACCCTGATTATATGTAACATAACCTTCTAATCTTAAAGCGAGGGGCAGATCGCGGATAAGTGAAAGTTCAGGATCACCGGTTTCTACATAATATCTTGGGGCATCCTGATCCTGTAATACAAATCCATTTCCAGCAAACTCATCTCCATATGGTTTAAGTTTTGGGAATGGTGAATGACAGGTTTTGCAGGTCATATTATATTTTCTTGCAAAGGCTGGAATTGCAAAAAGATCACTTGCCAAAAATGATGTAATTGCAAAAGCTAAAATTGCGAGAGTAAATATTCTTTTCATTTTAATCCTCAAAAAGTTTCTAGCTGTCACCCTGAGCCTGTCGAAGGGTGACTTCATAAAACATATGTCAGGTTTCGACAGGCTCAACCTGACAACAAATTAAGAAATACCGGATTGAGTCCGGCATAACCGATCATCTATGGTAGTACCGTTACATAAGTCGAGTGTTCATTTACTTTAATAATTTCAGCTTCATCCGGTGGAACACCAAGAAAATCCGCTACAGGTTTAATCAGCTTTTGATAATTGAGCACCGCTGTAACTTTTAATTCCCCCGGAGTCACATTATCCGGAAGATTAAATGTAAAATACTCAAGCTTTGTTTCGCGTGGTCCAAGTCTGTAATCAACACCTTGTGATTTTGTATTCCACTGTTGAATTGTCATTCTTCCCTGCGGATCAAAATAAGCCATTCTAAAAATCCTATCACCAATTGGAATTCCATCTCTCTGAACACCTTTAAAGTTTGGATCATTTAGGGCGATGCCCATATCCTGATAAGCAAGTGCATCCGCACCAATAGTATATTCTTCACCTTCAAATCCTTTTTTATTTACCGGTAAATGATAAACATTTCCTTTAGCATCAACGGCTTCAACATGCATCCAAACAATTCGGTCTTCAACAGATCCGGTTGGAAATTTATGTCCTGTTTTTTGATTGAACAAAGCCACGGTAAACTTTATTGTTTCGCCAGGTTCTGCTTCACGAATATCAGGATGAATTCTTAGTTCAATTGTTCCTTTCACTTTTCCCGGATCGTGTGCACCATGAAATAAATGCTGCCATGCATCGGGATATTTATTTCCCATTGCAGCAGTATAACCTTCAGCCTTAGTCATGTGGCAGTTCTGGCATTGAACTCCCTCTTTTGAATACGGTCCTTCTTTCCATTCAAGGTGAGTTGATTTTACCCAAATACCGTAAGGATCTTTTTCATTATGACATGTTCCGCAAAATTCTGCAGACTTTAGAAAATCGGATTTAATAATTTTATGTTCCGGTGAATTACCTGTGCCACGCGGACCATATTTTGTTTTACCATCAGTTGGATTAGAAGTAAAATTAAAATTAAATGGTGTATCACCTTCAAATCCTGATACGGTATGACAAACATCGCAGGATACTGATTCATTTGCACGAGAATTCATTTCGGGCTTAGGAGGAGGAACATCTCCGACTAAAAAAGATATTGGTGCGTGACAGCCGTTGCATCCGGCTTTTACTTCTGCAACTACAGGATCTTTTTCTGCATGCGGAACTGCAAGTTTAAAATATTCTATTTCATCCCAATGATGCGTATATGCCTGTGACATCATTGCTTGCTTCCACTGTTGATAGAAATCAATATGACATGATGAGCCGCAAAATTGTGGTGTTTTATACTCATCATATTTTCTGGAACCAAGTGCATCACCACCTGATTTAGTTTGGGAAATAATACTTATGCTAAAAACACAAAGAACAATAAGTATGATTGATAGTTGTGTAGAAATTTTCATAGAAAACCTCATTTATTGATTGATAAAAAATTCGATTGCGACCAAATGCACTATTGGATATAAATATTGGATGGATGTGGCTTAAAGCTAACCACAATTTTAGTATTGAAAATTTTGGATGTAATATTGAAAACAATTTACAACTCCCCTGAGAGTCATTCAAAATTTAAATAATATTTTTCTCAAAGTCATCTAATAATAAAAAGAAGACGGCTCTTTAAAGCCGTCTTCCTGGGAAGGAGAAGTGACACAGTACGAACCTCATCGGGGGCGCTGCATATTTTATTCAGTAGCTGGTGATTCAGTAGTACATCCTATAATATTTTTATTAAATGCTGCAAGATGATTAGTAGATGCATTTTTTAAATTTGTGTACAAATTAATAATTCCGGGATTTGTAACAACATTTACAAGTTGATCTTCAAGATCTGCAATATCTGTTTCTTCAATTCCAACTCCAACTAATAAAGCTTCATTAAAAGAAATATTACCTTGTATAATCAGTTCATCATAAAGAGCTTGAAAATCCGGATCAGGAAATACGCCAACTTCATCTGTAAGCAATGGATCTGTAATGTTGAATTTATCCAGCATTCTTTTTACTGCATCCATATGTGCTTGTTCGCTAACTTTAATATTTAAGAAAACTTTTGCATTCCAGGTGGTTCCCATTACTGTGTACACGTCTCTGGCCAGTTTTTCTTCAATTCTCATGTAAATCAATCCATCAATTTCATCCTGTGTTATTGCATATCCGCCTCCATCCGGTACAAGAATGTTTGTAGATTCTTTACTCAGCAATCCGTTTTCAGGGGAAACGACATTTGAATCAGGATTGCAGGCTGCCAGCAAAAAAGCAAATAGCATTAATCCCAAGATTTTGAATGTCAACTGTTTCATTTTGTCCTCAGTGTTTTAGTTTAATAAAAGCGATGCCCGATTTGAGCATCGCACAATTTGTTTTTTATTTTTTACTTTATCTTCTTCCGCCGCGGTTACCTTTTGGACCGGTTCCATCACAGGTTCCTGTGCCGGTACCACTTCCACTGCCTGATCCATAACCTGTACCATCCTGTGGACCTACGCCATTATTGCCTGTACCATTGCCGGGTCCATATTTATTACCGCCAAATTTTGTCTGCGTATTTTTACCTCTCATATTTTTTCTGCCGGTTCCATCTTCCGGTTTAACAAAATCAGGATCCTGTCCGTTCGGAATTCCATCGCCATCGGCATCAAAAGCATTATCATTCAAACCATCGCCATTCAAATCGATAAAACCTTTGCCATTATTTCTGTTTTTAGCACCGGTGTAATCTTCATCTCTGCCATTTGGGATTCCATCACCATCAGCATCTGGTGCATTGTCTCTATAACCATCACCATTTTCATCTATAAAATTATTTCCATGCTGAGTTTTTAATTGATTTTGATTTTTAATCTGTGATTTCAATTGCTCACTGGTTTTAATTTGTTCTTTGTTCTTTATCTGTTCTTTGTTTTGGTTTTTATCTTCTTGTGCTAAAAGCGAAAGTGAAGTGATAAAAAATATCAATACAAAAACAACTGACATTGATTTTAAGCGTTTCATTTTACGTACTCCTATATATGTTTAACGTTATCTATTATGTAAAAAACATTTTTTGATATATTAAAGGAGATCTCTGCTGTGGTTGATACAATTAAAATATTTTTATTTAGTTCCATCATCACAGTCACTTTAATATTCTTCAACTGAGTTGCAACCGGTGTGCCAATAAGATTAGTTTGATTTTTAAACTGATTGAATGGTTTTTAATTTATTTAAAAATATAATCGACCCAATAGACGAATGCTCACGACATCATGGACGAAAATTAATTAATTAAAATTATTTGTGTATGATTTTTAATGTTGACATTAAGCAACTATCATCGACCATTGTGTCGGGTGCTTCGACAACACAGTCGAAAGGCAACAATTGTAAATAATTATTGATTCGAAATTGTTAAAAACAAAAACTTTTTATGAGGCATATATATTGTTAGATCCAGACATACTAATTAATTGATTTCATCAGTTCAATTTGCATTAATTAAAAGCAACTATTCCAGATAGTTAGTCATATAATT
>DASVGS010000533.1:0-6195 GCA_036379435.1 Ignavibacteriaceae bacterium | reverse complement strand
GAAACCCAGCCGACAACCCGTCCTGGATTTCCGACAACCAATGCATAATCAGGTACATCCTTTGTTACTACAGCTCCTGCTCCGATCATACAATGTTTTCCTAAGGTATGTCCGCAAACTATCGTTGCATTTGCTCCAATTGATGCGCCTTCTTTAACAAGAGTTTTGATATAAAACTGTGCACCAACCTGCGGGTATTTACATTTTGGATCCAGAATATTTGTAAACACCATTGATGGTCCGCAAAATACATAATCTTCTAAAGTAACTCCCTCATAAATGGAGACGTTATTCTGCACCTTACAGTAATCACCTATGTTAACATTATTACCTACATTTACATTCTGTCCAAACACACACTTTTTACCAATTTTACTTCCACTTTGAATATGCGTGAAATGCCATACCTTGGTTCCTTCACCTATTTCAACATTATCATCAACTACGGCATACTCATTTACATAATAATTATTTTTGTCGCTCATTAAAATTCTCCATTAATATTTTCTTTTGGTTTCAGTGTTACCGGATAAATGTAATAATTATTTATTTAAATCTTTTTGAATAAAAGGATGCATCAATTCATTTATTTTAGTCACGTCTAAATTTCTGATATTATATGCTGCTTCAATTGCCGGTCTAGCGGTTTCTATCCCGAATCCTTTTCCTTTTAGCATCTCTTCATAAATCCTGGTATGAAGATCAGTAAATCCGTCTGTAAATTCCAGTTCATTCCCATCTATGGTGATAGATCTGTGAGTGGATTTATTTTTTTCAACAGCTTCTTTAGGTAAATCTTCTGCATCAATAGACAAAAACCATTTAACATTTGCATTTTTAAGTTCCATAAAACCGGATGCCTTGTTAAACTCTTTTTTAAATAAATGGTTCTTCTCTAAGTCACCGAACAGCCATAGTAAAAGATCAAAGAAATGAATGCCGATATTTGTTGCAACTCCGCCGGATATGTCTTCTCTTCCTTTCCACGAATACTGATACCACGGTCCGCGTGAAGTAATATAAGTAAGAATAACTTCGTGCTTTTTATCTTCGGATTTTCGCTTTTCAATTTCTTCTTTAACCGCAACAAGTGCAGGATGTACGCGCAGTTGAAGAACAGAATAAACTCTTTTTTCAGTTTCTTTTTCTAACTCCTGCAACTGATCAAGATTCCATGGATTGAGTACAAGGGGTTTTTCACAAATGGCATCGGCACCGACACGTAATGCTAATCTTATATGTGCATCATGCAAATTATTGGGTGAACAGATTGAAAGGTAATCAACTTTTTCATTTGATTTGGTTCGTCTGACTAATTCAAGATGCCTGTCAAACCTTTCAAACTCGGTAAAGTAACTCGTACCCGGAAAATACCTGTCCAGTATTCCAACTGAGTCATGCGGATCCATTGCGGCAACAAGGTTGTTACCTGTATCTTTAATTGCCTGTAAATGTCGTGGTGCTATATATCCCGCTACGCCTGTTATTGCAAAATTTTTCATGTTTTAGTTGTTAGATGTTAGATATTAGTTATTAGATAACAATTTTTTAATTGATTGATTTTATTAATCCATTTAACATTTTACCAATCTCATCTAGTCTGTTTTCATAATCAATATACAATTCTAAATCAATATACTTTAAATCCTTACGTAATCTTAAAAAATATCCTGTTTCTGAAGAGCCTATTGCCCAACGAAAAGATATTCAATGCTTTTTACTTTATCCACAATTCTAAACTTATAGAACTAATTACAAATAGCTAACCACCAATAAGTACAGACTAATAACGAGTAACTAAACTATGCTTTAAAAACCTTTTCTGATTTAATGCCTGCTCTTTCAAAAGCATTTCTTGTATCAAGTACAAGTTTGGAACTTGCAGTAATAAATTTATAATTATAATCCGAGTGATCAGTACTTAAAAGTATCAAATCGTATTTTGAAAGATTCTTTTTATTCAACTCAACGGATTCCATATCAAACTGATATTTTCTGGTTTTTGGCAGCTTCGAAATGTAAGGATCATTATAATCCACTTTTGCACCCTTTTCGTGCAGAATCTCGATTAATTTTAATGATGGCGATTCTCGCATATCATCAATATCTTTTTTATAAGAAGCACCAAGTATTAATACCTTAGATCCGTTAAGTGATTTTTTGAATTTGTTGAGTACTTCTCCGGCTTTTTCAACAACATAGTAAGGCATAAAAGTATTTATTTCACCGGCTAATTCTATAAATTTTGTACTAATTTCAAACTCTCTTGCTTTCCAGGTAAGATAAAACGGATCGATAGGAATACAGTGCCCGCCAAGACCTGGCCCAGGATAAAAAGCCTGAAATCCAAAAGGTTTTGTTGCAGCAGCATCAATAACCTCCCAAACATCAATATCCATTCTTTCGAATACCATTTTTAATTCGTTAACTAGTGCTATGTTAATTGATCTGTAAATATTCTCAAGCAGTTTTGTAGCTTCAGCAGCACGCGGTGAAGTTACCGGTATAGTATTTACAATTACCTGATTATAAATAGCTAATGCAATTTTAAGACAGTTTGGTGTAACTCCACCCACAACTTTTGGTATTGTAGCTGTGGAGTAATTGGGATTGTTCGGATCTTCACGCTCGGGTGAAAATGCTAAAAAGAAATCTTTGCCGACTACAAATTTCTTTACTTTGCCTTTCGATTTTTTGTCATTTGAATTCTGAGTCAGTGGTGCATTTTCGAACATCGGTAAAAGTATTTCTTCTGTGGTACCGGGATAAGTGGAAGATTCAAGTGAAACAAATTGTCCTTCTCTAAGATACTGTGCTATAATTTTACCGGAATTTTCTATATAAGTCATATCCGGTTCCCGATGTTCATTAAGCGGAGTAGGAACACATATTATTATTATGTCAGCTTCGGGTAGCCTGGAAAAATCAGCGGTTGCAAAAAACTTTTTAGAATTTACCGTCTTTTTGATTTTATCTTCTTTAATATGCTTGATATAACTTTTACCTGAATTTAATATCGGGATTTTTCTAACATCTATATCAAAACCGATTGTTTTAAATCCCTTTAAAGCATATTCAAGTGCTAAAGGCAGACCCACATAACCGAGTCCGATTATACCTACTACTGCAGATTTATTTTGTATTTTTTTTAGTAGCATATTATGCATTTATACCCTCGTGATATTTTAATTTGTTATTCTTTAGTAAATATTTTGTAAATCGATCAATTTTAAGCATAAATTGAGCCAATTCTTTTTTTCTAAATCATAAATATTTGTAAGATATTATTAAAAATAATGAAAATGTTGAGACAATACATTTTGGATTGACACAAATTGATGTAATAAGGTTAAGTAGTAATTGTAAAAATTACTTTTAGGATATTCTAAGAAAATATTTGTACCATGATTGATTAATAATTGGTAACTCACAACATATAACAAAGTTTAAAAATTTGTTTCCACAAATTATGGTGCTTAATTTTAAATAAAGATTAATTTTCAATTATATTACCGAATATCTATGAATACTCAAACCAAAATAACCCCAATCGATTTTCAAATAGTAACCCAAAAAATTAAAGACAGCAAACTAGAAAGTATCGGCGGAGCTACCATCCGCGAGATAAAAAAACTTGTGGATGATATTGAAAAATCCACTGGCGAAAGATTTGTTAGAATGGAAATGGGGATTCCGGGTCTGCCTCCTACAAAAGTTGGAGTTGATGCTGAGATTGAAGCCCTTAAAAAAGGTGTTGCTGCAATCTATCCTGATATTTATGGAATTCAACCGCTAAAAGTTGAAACAGCCCGGTTTGTAAAATTATTCATGAATATTGATGTCAGTCCAGAAAGCTGCATACCAACCGGTGGATCTATGATGGGAAGTTTTGCCGCGTTTATGACTTTGAACAGATGCAATCCTGAAAAGGACACATCACTGCTTATCGATCCCGGTTTTCCAGTTCATCGTCAGCAATTAAAAGTACTCGGACAAAAAATTGCATCCTTTGATGTTTATGATTACCGTGGTGATAAACTAAGAGATAAACTTGAATCTGTTTTAAGTAAAGGAAATATTTCCTGTATGCTGTACTCAAATCCAAATAATCCATCCTGGATTTGTTTTACTGAAAATGAATTAAAAATTATCGGAGAGATGTGCAATAAGTATGATGTAATAGCAATTGAAGATCTTGCATACTTTGCCATGGATTTTAGAAGAGATATGTCAAAACCGGGTGTTCCGCCGTTCCAGCCCTCGGTTGCTAATTACACTGATAATTATATTCTTACTATCTCCAGTTCAAAAGCATTTAGTTACGCAGGTCAAAGAATCGGGATGATGATCATATCAGATGAATTGTTTGAGAGAAGATATCCGAATTTAAAAAAATATTATGCTAAAGATCTGTTCGGACACTCAATGGTATATGGAAGTATTTATGCAATGAGTGCAGGTATATCACATTCAGCACAATATGCACTTGCTTCAATTTTTAAAGCCGCCAACGATGGTACGCTGGATTTTGTAGAGGAAGTAAAAGAGTACGGTGAAAAAGCAAAGATTATGAAAAGACTTTTTACAGATAACGGATTTAATATTGTTTATGATAAAGATGACGGTGAGCCAATTGCTGATGGATTTTATTTTACTTTTGCCTATCCCGGTTTTTCCGGTGATGAATTACTGCACGAACTTTTATACTATGGTATAAGTGCTATATCATTAGCAATAACAGGAAGTGAAAGACTTGAGGGTATCAGGGCTTGTGTATCGCTTGTTAAACGGGATCAGTTTGGAGATCTGGAATACAGATTAAAAAAATTCCATTCAGATCATAATCTTCCAATTGATAAAGACCATTTTAAATGATCTTTATCAATATTGAGAGAATGACACTGATTAGTTAGAATTTAATACCTGTTGGAGCGCAGAAGGCAACTATTATTGGATAGTAGGTAGTAAATGCAAGCCGAAATTTTACAACTACTTACAACCTACTACCTACAAAAAACTAATCAACCCATAAAGAAGCTTAACAAAATACCGGCTGCTACCGCACTGCCGATAACACCCGCAACATTTGGAGCCATTGCATGCATTAACAAGTGGTTTGTTTTATCATACTGTAAACCAATAATCTGAGAAACACGTGCACTATCAGGGACAGCCGATACTCCTGCATTTCCGATTAACGGATTAATTTTATTACCTTCTTTTAGAAATAAATTCATAAACTTTACAAACAATATCCCACCAATTGTGGCTATTATAAATGAACCTGCGCCAAGAATAAAAATTCCAACTGATTGTGCTGTTAAAAAAGTTGTTGCCTGCGTTGATGCACCAACAGTTAATCCAATCAAAATAGTTACAATATCAATAAGTGAACCTTTTGCTGTATCCGCCAATCTTTTTGTAACTCCGCTTTCTTTAAGCATATTGCCAAAAAATAACATACCAAGCAGCGGCATTGCACTGGGAACAATTAAAGTTGTTAGAATTAAGCCAACAATTGGGAATAGAATTTTTTCAGTTTTAGATACTGAACGGGGAGGTTTCATTCTGATAACACGTTCCTTATCAGTTGTTAGAAGTTTCATTATTGGCGGTTGAATTACGGGAACCAATGCCATATATGAATAAGCTGAAATTGCAATTGCACCAACAAGTTCCGGGGCTAATTTTGATGAAAGAAAAATTGCTGTAGGTCCATCTGCGCCACCAATTATACCAATTGCAGCGGCTTGTTCAGGTAAAAATCCAAGAATTAAAGCTATCATATATGCACCAAAAATACCAAGTTGTGCAGCTGCACCAAGAAGCATAAGTTTAGGATTTGAAAGTAAAGCTGAAAAATCAGTCATTGCACCAATTCCTAAAAATATTAACGGTGGATAAATTCCTTTTAGAACTCCAAAATATAAATATCCCATAACACTGCCCGGTTCGTATATTCCTATCTGTAGATTTGCACCTTGTAAGAAAGGAATATTACCGATCAGGATGCCGAAACCAATTGGAACAAGCAGAAGCGGTTCATATTCTTTTGCAATAGCAAGATAGATGAACAAAAGTCCAACTATCAGCATTACAACATGCCCAATTGTAAAATTTGGAAAAGCAGTATACCTGAAGAACTGATCAAAGCCGTGAGCCATAAATTGAAATAACTGTTCCATAATTAAGCTC
>DASVGS010000532.1:0-3367 GCA_036379435.1 Ignavibacteriaceae bacterium | reverse complement strand
ATCAAAGAAAATGATACTGGTTAGATAAAATTTAATTTGACCCCTTCCGTAATGGAAGGGGTTTTTATTTTGTTGAAATTTGGTTATTAACTTTATTGAAGAAAATCAGAAGTTATATGAAACATATTAAATTAGTCCTTCTCGTCACTTTTTCGATCCTGTTATTTAAATGTTCATCAGTAAGCGAGTTAACTTTAGATGATGAATTTAATGTTAAAACAGAATCATTTAAAGAAAATATTTTTTCATTCAATAAAACTTTTGGCTTACCGCAAAACACTAAAATCATATCTACCAGTATTGATTCACTCGATAGTACCATAACCATAGAGTTTAATAGAAACTTTGCTGTAATTCCATTACGCGAAAAAAATGTGAGTGAAATTTATAATTTTGTTAAAGATGCTTATGGAGTAACATTCAATAAATACAATTTTAAACTTCTCTCAATGGGATATCCAATTGAAAATCTTATTCCAAACTTTTACTTAAAAGACAAAACAAAAATTGATACTACAAAACTTCCAAAGAAAAAATCAGAACGGATACCAATAGTTCAAAATGCGAGTAAAAATACAAAGTATAGCAAAGGATTATTTGGAAGAAATATTATACTATGGAACAGTCATGGCTGGTACTATAACAGATTAGAAAAAAGGTGGATGTGGCAGAGAGCAAGATTGTTCCAAACAGTTGAGGATCTTGGGCCAACTTCATTTACGATCCCATATCTCATCCCTATGCTTGAAAATGCAGGCGCAAATGTTTTCGTTCCCAGGGAAAGAGATATACAGACAAGCGAAGTTATAGTTGATAATGATTTTGGAAGTAACGTTTCGTATCAGGAAAAAACTTTTTCTGAAAACAGCTTTTGGAAAACCTCATCTCAAAAAGGATTTGCATTAAAAAATCCTACAATAAAAGAAGGCGAAAATCCATTTAAACAAGGCACAAGCAGATATTCAAAATCAATGCTCAATCCATTAGCAACTGTCAGCTGGCTTCCCGATATTCCTAAGACAGGTGAGTATGCTGTATATATTTCTTATTCTTCATCGGACAGCAATGTAACAGATGCACATTATAAAGTTATTCATAGCGGTGGCGAAACAGAATTTCTTGTAAATCAAACGATAGGCGGAGGCACATGGATATATCTTGGTACTTTCAAGTTTGATAAAGGTAAACAGAAATTGCAAGGAGTTACTCTTTCAAACCAGAGTAAAAATGAAAATAAAATCGTTTCAGCAGATGCAGTTAGATTTGGCGGGGGAATGGGAATTGTGGAACGTGAGGGTACTACAAGCGGAAGACCAAAATTTGTTGAGGGTTCCCGCTACTGGCTGCAATACGCCGGAATGCCTGATACTCTGACTTATAATCTCAATAAAAATCTGGATGATTATAAAGATGATTATCAATCCCGTGCAGAGTACGGAAATTATTTATATGGTGCACCTTTTGGTCCAAATAGAAAACGTGATGAAAAAGGATTGGGAATTCCAATGGATCTTTCGTTGGCATTTCATACGGATGCAGGGATCACCCGTAACGATACTGCTATTGGTACATTAATGATTTATAGTATTCCGGATATGGATTCGCAGATGGTGTTTCCTGATGGAGTTTCAAGATTAGCAAATCGTGATTTATCTGATATTGTAATGACTCAAATTGTTGATGATATAAGAATAAAATATGATTCCACTTGGACGAGAAGACAATTAATGAATTCAATGTATAGCGAAGCGGCAAGGCCTAATGTTCCGGCAATTCTTCTCGAACTCCTATCGCACCAGAATTTTTATGAGATGAAATTTGGTTTGGATCCGCAATTTAAATTTGATGTTTCCAGATCAATATATAAAGGTATGTTAAAATTTTTGTCCTCTCAATATGGATTTGATTATGTTGTACAACCCTTACCTCCAACAAATTTTTCAACTGATTTGAGTTTAAATGGCGAAGTAACATTATCCTGGAAAGCTCAGATTGATTCAACTGAAAAAACTGCTGCCGCAGAAAGATTTATTTTGTATACCCGTGAAAATGATGGCGGTTTTAATAATGGCAAAATTGTAGAAACAAATAAAATAAAATTAAATAATCTAAAACCCGGAATTATCTATAGCTACAAAGTTACCGCAGTTAATGCCGGCGGCGAAAGTTTTCCATCAGAAATCCTTTCAGTTTGCTGGCTTAATAATTCAAAAAGTCCGGTTTTAATTGTTAACGGTTTTGATCGTGTATGTTCTGCATCAAGTTTTGATTCAAAAACATTTTCGGGATTTACAAATTTTGATGACGAAGGCGTTCCGGATAAGTATGAATTAGGATTTGTTGGAACACAATTTAATTTTGATCCTGATTCCAAATGGATAACAGACGATAATCCGGGTCACGGCGCAAGTCATTCAGATTATGAATCAAAAATAATTGCAGGAAACACATTTGATTTTCCATACATTCATGGAAAAGCAATTAAAGATAATGGATTTTCATTCTGCTCAGCCAGCGATGAATCTGTAATCGAAACTGAAGTTGATCTTAAAAATTATAAGTTTGTCGATTTTATTTTTGGTGAGGAGAAAAAAACAACTTCGCCAAAGTACAAAGACAAAATTGATTTTGAAGTTTTTCCGGTTCTAATTCGTGATTTAATTTCAAGTTATTTGTATGGCGGTGGTAAAATATTTATCAGCGGTTCATACCTTGGAACGGATTTGTATTCTGAGCCGGATAGCGCAGGAATAAGATTTGCTAATAATATATTGAAGTTTAAGCTAATGACTGGTCACGCTGTTAAAACCGGAAATATTTTTTCAGTTAATAATAATTTTTTATCATTAAAAAATTTAATACAGTTTAATACAGTTTTTAATGATTCAATTTATAAGGTTGAAGCTCCTGATGAATTAGGAGAAGTAAATGGAAGCAATATCCTATTACGCTACAGTGAAAATAATTTTAGTGCCGCTGTCGGATATAAAGATCGTTATGGTGTTGTTAGTTTGGGATTTCCCTTCGAAACAATAATTGGAGAGAAACAGAGAAATGCACTAATGAAATCGGTGCTAAATTATTTAGAAGTGAAATAGCTTTAATCCTGTCATTTCGACAGGAGAGAGAAATCTTTAGCATAGGTGAAAAGGATTTCTTATCGACGACCGCTCGAATTGACTGTTCTATTCATTCGAATTTAAGAGGTAATTCAGTTAGTATCACATCAGTACTTATATGCTGAAAGTTGGAAATGAATTTTATTAGTCATTTCGAACGAAGAGAGAAATCTGTTTAATTATTAGATCAAGATGCTTAATAAAAATTATTACCTTTACATAATTACTAACTGGAATAATAACGTTAT
>DASVGS010000531.1:0-2055 GCA_036379435.1 Ignavibacteriaceae bacterium | reverse complement strand
TCACCGGAACCACTTTCATAAAAAATATATACTTTGTACTACAGGATTGATATTAATTTTTTAGGAGAAACAGATGGAAAGAAAAGAATATTCGAATGGTGAAGTTACAATTGTGTGGAAGCCAAAATTGTGTCAGCATTCCGGAATCTGTGTAAAAACACTTCCCAAAGTTTACAACACAAGAGAGCATCCCTGGATCAAACCTGAAAACGCAACCACTCAGGAAATAATTGACCAGGTTGCAAAATGTCCTTCCGGTGCATTAAGTATAAAAGAAAAATTATGATTGAAATAAAACAAATTGAATCCGGCGCAAAAGGTTACTTTGCTGCTTTAGACGACGATAAAGAAGCAGGCAGAATGAGTTATACTTTTGCAGGTGAAACCAAAATGATAATTGACCATACAGAAGTAAGTGATGAGTATCGCGGACAAAATATCGGTAAAAGAATTTTAATGGAAGTAGTTAAGTTCGCCCGCGAAAACAAAATTAAAATTATTCCACTTTGCCCATTTGCAAAATCTGTTTTTGATAGGGTGGAAGAGATAAGAGATGTATTGTAAAAACGAGGTTCTGTCACATTGAGCTTGTTGAAATGTGATTTAATAATTTTTTTAAAACTGCGGGAAAGAATCTTTGCGTTTTTTTGTTACAGCCTGGATTGCTCTCCTGCCTCTAAAGAAATATCTTTCAAAAAACCCACCACTTGTAATTCACTGTACTCCTTCTTAGATTTTTAATATCGTTTTACTTCTTTTCTTAATTACTAAACTAATCTGGTGCTTGATTATTCTAACACATTAATTTTTTATAAATGATTTTGAAATCACTTTAATAGTTCACCTTTTAATCAAAACATAACTCATCATTTTACATTCTAAGGAGGCAACTAGAATGAAAAAATTCTTAAAAATTCTGAAGTGGTCCGCATTAACGATAGTTACAATAATAGTTTTGTTTATTGTTTATGCACTAGTAAAACCAGAATCAACCTTTGATGCGCCTTATCCAAAAATTAATGCAAGTAATGATTCTACAGTAATTGCAAGAGGAAAGTATCTTGTTTACGGTCCTGCACACTGCGCTTATTGTCACGCACCCTCAAACAAATTTCAAAAGGTTGAAGCAGGTGAAATAGTCCCTCTTAGCGGAGGAAATATTTTTGCTCTTCCGGTCTGCAAAGTGTATGTCCCAAACATAACATCGGATAAAGTTACGGGAATTGGTTCTTTCACAGATGGCGAACTTGCTAGAACATTGAGATATGGTGTAAAGAAAAACGGACATGCATTACTGGATTTTATGCCTTTCTATGATATCAGCGATGAAGATTTAACAGCAATTATTTCTTATCTCCGGACAGAGCCGTCTGTTAATAATCCTGTTCCGCAAAACGATTGGAACTTTTTAGGAAAAATTATTCTTGCTCTGGGAATGGTCAAACCAAGTGGAGATGGAATTGTACCACCATCACCCGCACCTGATTCAACTGCTGAATACGGAAAATATCTTGCGGGCAGTGTTGCAAATTGCAGGGGTTGCCATACAAAAAGAGATTTAATGACTGGTGGATATATCGGGACTGATTATACCGGTAATATGCAATTTGAGTTACTTGATGAAAATGGCAAAACAATACCTGGGAAACATTTGGTGAGTCCTAATTTAACACCCGATAAAGAAACAGGAAGAATTGCATTTTGGCCTCAGGAAACATTTGTTAAAAGATTTCAGGCTGGAAGAGTTATTACCGGATCTCCAATGCCCTGGGGAGCTTTCAGCAGATTGAATGAAAGCGACCTAAAAGCACTGTATAAATATTTGCATACGCTGCGGCCGGTTCACTCTCAAACAACTTCCGGAGTTCAAGAAGGGGATCCTGAGTAATTTCTTAACCAAATAATTTAAGGAGTTTATATGTTTATATTAAAATATATGTACTTGATAATCATTGGTATTGCACTTGTACCTTGTGCTGATGTGGCGGCTCAAACCCAGCCCAAAGAAATAAAGATAGAAAATTTATTGATGGAATCACTCGCACAAGAATTTAT